>JAZUIL010000103.1:0-5041 GCA_045642245.1 Bacteroidales bacterium | reverse complement strand
AATTCTCTCTCATCCAACGGTTTATTCAGGAAGAGGAGAGTGGTGTTTCGATTGGCAAGTGGCGCCATAGAGAACTGACGGTATACCGGATTCTGTATGCGTGATTGACAATAATTAAGGAAGATTATAAGGTGTTTCATTCTTTATCTTTCATCATTTCATCATAACAACAACGGCAAAGTGGCATATAGTCCTGTTTCTCACCGATGAGGACACGCTCTGCATTGTTTGTAATACGATATGAGAAATTAGCTAATCGACCGCACTTAACACAGATAGCACGAGTCTTATATACATCGTCAGCAATTGCCATCAACTCTGGCATAGGTCCAAATGGCTGACCAAGATAATCCATGTCAAGACCCGCAATGATTACTCGCTTTCCTGCTTTGGCAAGATTCTGTACCACCTGAACTAGTTCCTGATCAAAGAACTGAGCTTCATCGATAGCAACTACTTCGACATCTTCGCTTACCGAGTTTTCAAGAACCAAAGAAGTCATAACAGGAATGGCTTCAGTACTTGACTGGTTATGAGACACGATATCATTTTCACTATATCGATAGTCAATAGTAGGTTTGAATATGCGGATATTTCGACGAGCAATCTTAACACGATTAATACGACGGATCAATTCTTCTGTCTTACCAGAAAACATTGAACCGCAAATAACCTCAATACTGCCACAAGGCTTTTGAGAATTATAAGCTAAAGTAGATTCAAGATACATATAGTGATATTAATTTATGAAGCTTCACAAGCTGCAGCAACAACATTGATGGAATAATCTCCGATCTTCTCACATTCATTGACCAACATCATGAAATATGAATTCTGCATATACTCAATCTGTTGCAGATCGATTCTATCTAACATAGCGTTGCGCAGTTGATTTCTGAAATTATTTATTTCGTCCTCAATATTATATGCTTTATTCAATGCATTGGTAGGTACGTCGTCTAATGCAAGAACATGGCACATATGTGTCAACGAAGTACCGATCAATGACAACATCTTACGAATGTCAGTATTCATCTCCTTATTAAAGAATACTCGTTGCTCTTGCTTATTGATCAGTGTTGTTGACATATGGAAAATTGAATCAGCTATGGATTCAAGTTCATCAACCATTTTATATAGGTTTCGACTATAAAGCTCACCATCCCAGGATAGCGTTTTATGAGAAACCTGATTGAGGAAATCTGCAATCTCCATTTCTGCTCGATCACTTTCTGATTCCATCTCTACGATCTGCTGATGCATTTGAATCTGACGTTCCGATCCTAGAGGTTCCTCGATCATCTTATTAAGCAGTTCGAACATTTTGAATGTCTCTTCTGCATATCGTGAAGTCTCTTTCCTTGCTAGGGTCAAAGCCATCTCACCGCTCGACATCATGCCACCTTTTGATAGAAACTGCAACTTGAATGACTCATCCGAATTCGTGTTTTCCTCAATAGATTTAGTCAGAGACTTTGCAATTTTATCTGTGAATGGCAAAAGAACAAACAGATTAATGATATTAAATAAGGTATGGAACAAAGCTAATCCGACTGAGACATTAACCAGATAATCAGGATCTCCAAAACCGATCAAAAGGCAAAGATAAGTAATGAAATCACAGAATGGGAAGAACAAAATTAGTCCCCAAACGAATGCTACGGCATTCAAAACCAAGAAACCGATGGCTGATCTTCTGGCCATAGTATTACTTTTACGAGTAGCAAGAAGGGGAGAAAGACAAGTTCCAAGATTTGCTCCTAAGATGATTGAACAGCCTATTTCAAATGTAATCAATCCATTTGAGCACATTAAAAGTGCAATTATGAATGAAATTGCATTTGTTTGTGTCAGCATAGAGAGCAATATGCCAACAATAGAATAAAGAAGAACAGATCCAATAGACCAACCACATGTGATATTGAAAAACGCAACTAATGAAGTACTCTGGCTGATATCTGTAATATTCTCCTTAAATACGATAAGGCCAAGAAACAGTAATGCAAAACCTAGAAGAAGATGTCCAAGAGAATTACGTGTGGAATTGTTACTCTGAAAGAACGGTAAAGATACTGCAATAATCGGGAAGACAAAGAGAGACAGTGAATACCTGAAACCTAATAATGAGATGATCCAGGAAAATAGGGTAGAACCGACATTTGCTCCTAAAATTACTGCTAATGATTGAGCTAAAGTAATCAATCCACCATTGACAAAACTGACAATCATAACCATAGTCGTAGAGGATGACAATACAAGAATTGTAATGATCATACCTGAAAACATGGCAAATAATCGGTTCTGCGTCATAGATGCATGGATATTGCGCAACCAATCAGATGCAATCTTCTGTAGGCCTTCGCTCATCAGCTTCATTCCATAAAGGAACAAGCCTACAGAACCAATTAAACAGAAAATAGTTAACAAATCCATGATGAAAAAAAGATTAAATGATCATTTAGCTGCATTGATTGCAGATAAAAAAGTATCTTTGTATGTTTTGCCTATAGGTAAATCAAGTCCAGATTGTAGCCTTACAGTCTGAGTATTATAACTTTGAATCTTTGTCAGATTGATTATATATGATCTCTGAATTCTGACAAAGAGATTATCAGGAACCTGCTGCTCGAAACTACTAAGTGTTCCTAACGTCATGAGTTGTCGTCCTTCGCTTAAGTATATTCTTGTATAATCCTTAACAGCTTCAAGACACTCAATAATATCCAAACTAACTCTTTCATTTCTTCCTTCGCTTCGAATAATAATTGTAGCAGAAGCAGTAGAATCAGGTCTTGAATTATTGATCAGCTTATTAGCATTGATGGTGTTTTTTGCTTTCTGAATCGCTTGTTTCAAACGTTCTAAAGTATAGGGTTTCAGCAAATAATCTGTAACTCCATAATTAAAACCATCAATAGCATAGTTCTCATATGCAGTAGTAAGTACAATTGGATAGCTTCGGTCTTCTATATGTTTCAGTACGTCAATACCTGTAACCTGAGGCATCTGAATATCCATAAACAAAAGATCAGGTTTCAATTGTTCCGGATCATTCAACGACGAAAGAAGTTTCTTTCCATCGGGAAAATGAACAAACTCCTTACCCTCACCCAATTTCTCGAGAAAGAGCTTTAGTTTAGCCGCAGCTAATGGTTCATCTTCTGCGATGTAGATACGCATTTATTTAGATATTAGATAAAAGCAGCACTAAGAATTCGTTTAGTCAGATACTCCGGTTCGATAGACGCCAGACATCTATAATCGTTGTATTTACATGGCTTATTGCCATAAATACTACATGGTCGACAAGGAAGATCTACATCAACCACATCTTCTTCGGATTGATTATATCCTAAGAATCCTGCATGAATGTGGGTAGCACCCCAAACAGAAAGGCATCTAAGTCCAACGAGAGATGCAAGATGCATGTTGGCAGAATCCATTGATACCATTAACTGCAAACCAGACATCAAAGCAAGGTCTTCAGCAAAAGTCTGCTTACCAGCAACGTTAGTTACCTGTTCTGGATATTTATCTTCCCAAGCTTGCATTATCTCAGAATCCTGAGGACCACCAAAAAGATAAACATGCAAATCAGGTCGTTGCTCAACGAGAAGATCTACTACTTTCGCCATCTTCTCAATGGGATAGATCTTTCCTTTATGCTGAGCAAAAGGAGCAATACCAATGGCTTGAAGCTTTGAAGAACTATCTAATCGATGTTCTTTACCATCAAAATTTATATCAAATTCAAATCCTAACTTTGTAAAGACATCCTTATAACGTTCAACACCGCTTTTCAGTTGCTCGTTGATCACATGCTTAACAAGCTTCTTCTTGTCCTTCCTGCCTTTGTCAATGACTGAAACTGTTTTGTTAGAGATGCGATAGCGCAAATCAACCCAGATAGTACGTAAGACATTATGAAGATCTGCAACAGCATCAAAATTATTCACCTTTAAGTCATTATAAAGGCGATTGGCTCCTTTCAATCCACTATAATCCTTTTTGTTTATAGGTAAAACAACAAGATTAGGCAGATGAAGAACCGTATTTGTGATTATGGCACCAGGTTTGCTAGTGACAAAGGTAAGTTCAACATCAGGATAAGTTCTGCAGAAAGAGTCTATCACAGGAAGCGTCATACAGATATCACCTAATGCCGATAATCTGATTGCAAGAATCTTCTTTATTGTTTTCATTACTTACCGCCGTAGAGAACTGGGTTAAGATTAGGATCGTTGTACATCTTCATCTGCTTATAGACCTTCATATACTTCTTACCTGCAGCAATATCATCAAGCAGCTGCGAGATAGCAGTAGAAAGATCTTCATGCTGGGTGAGGAGAACATTGAGCTTCTGTGCACACTTCTCATGATGCTCTGCAGAAACATCTGTACGATCAACTTCTACCTGCATATGGTAAATCTTAAGATACAAGATAGAAAGACGATCAATAGCCCAAGCTGGTGACTCTGTATTAATTGTTGCATCGTCAGTAATCTTCACATCCTTATATGTGTCAAGGAAGTAACTATCAATCATCTCTACGAGATCGGTACGATCCTGATTAGACTTATCGATACGTCTTTTAAGTACAAGTGCAGAAGCAGGATCAATATTAGGATCACGAATAATATCTTCAAAATGCCACTGGACAGTATCTATCCAGTTCTTTAGATAAAGATAGAATTCAATTGTTCCCTTTTCATATGGATTCTGAATTGGGGTGTCTACATTGTCGGTCTTGTGATAGTCTGCGATTGACTGCTTAAAAATACCATCGCACAAATCTGTAAATTTCATATATATGATTTTATTTGTTATATTTCAACGAAACCCAAAGATGGTGCAAAGATACAAAAAATAATCCAAAGATGAACAAGTTTGTCAAAAAATTATTATCTTTGCACCCCGAAAAGCAAGTTAAATATGGGAATACTACTTTTTTTATATTATAAAAAGTGATTTCCTTAACACCTTTTTATGAAAGTTTGCATTGCTGAGAAACCAAGTGTAGCACAAAGTATCGCTCAGATT
>JAZUIL010000102.1:0-3082 GCA_045642245.1 Bacteroidales bacterium | reverse complement strand
GCTCTTGTAGGCATACGCCAGCTACCTCCCCAATTAACATGGGCTGCATCATCCTCTGGGTCAAGCTCGGTTTTCAAGGCATCGGAGTCCTTCGCGGAACTATCTTTATAGTATGAGGTCGTTGAGCCTAAATACTTCGTGTATTTCGCTTTTATATAGTCAGCAGCATTATACGTCTGATATGGAGTATTCGCCTCGTTATATTCCCTCTGTGGTTCGGTTGCGCCCCACGCAAAGTAATCACCAAAGTTCTCCGGCTTACTTGCACCTACATTACATGTTGCCCATAACAGACCGCTCGGTAAGCCAAGATCTACATACTCATGACCATTCGTTTTGATTTGGATTATTGCAATTGTCTTTTCTATATTGCTATTCAACCCCTTAACAGTAATCTTACCTATACGCTCACTGATAGTAGAATTCTGGCTGATGGTCACAGTGAGGGCCTTGTTGCCACTGCCCAAAGTATCCGAAACTGTCACCCAAGGATCTGAAGTACTGATAGTCCAGTCGTCATCGCTCGTAATCGTGAGTGTTACGCCTGCAGCGGATTCTCCAACCTTAAATTCTTCCTTATCAACAGACAAAACATAGTCCATCCTCGACTGAGACACGGAGATACTTTTTGTACCACTACTCTTGCCTTTGACAGTAATGGTTCCTGTACGAGCTTCCATGCCCGTGTTTGCCTCAACAGTGACAGTTATAGTCTTGTCTCCAGCTCCCGTGGTGTCTGAGACTTTGATCCAAGCATCTGAAGCATTGACCGTCCAGCTGTCATCGCTCGTGATACTGAACGTCTCGCTCGAATCGTCAGCCTTTGCTACAATAGTAGTCTTGTCGAGACTCAACTGATAAGTCTTTGTCGTTGACGGGTCCTTGCTCAATGTACCCTCTGGCAGTTCCGTCTCACAAGAGACGAAAGTGAGGAGCGTGAGAATGAAAAGATAGAGATAGTTACGCATATAATACTAATTGTTGACTCCGCAAAGATAGCACTTTTCTTGATTCTTTGCAAACAAATGGTAGATTATTACATCAACTAGGACAATTTTGTGATAAAAGAGAAAAATTGTTATATCTTGAAAACTGTTTAAGTTCCTTTTCATACTCTTTTTCTTTTCCTCCAAGCATTGCATCTAGTTCTGCATGAAAAGCTGCACTATGATCCATATGGTGGATATGTGTGAGTTCGTGAAGCATGATCAGACGCAAAAGGTGTTCTGGCAGGAGAATGCAATATAGCGAGAGATTGATCGTATATTCTTTGCGAGCGAAGAGACCTTTTTTCCGGCAGACACAGCTTCCCCATCTGGTTCGAGCGCTGCTGATCTTGACCTCTTTTACTTTGAAGCCGTATTGTTCTGCTAAGGATAATAGTTTTGGAGGAAGTGTTCTTTTTGCTAAGGCTCGCATGCGCTCTATGGCACGACGCTGTTCGGCTAATTGTTCTGGTGTAGGTTGTGGTTTTTCTCGCTTTTGCAGTTCGAGAGTCTTGGCTTTCTGTAGCATGATACGTAGCCGAGGTCGCATCTCTTCCACAGCTCGTAAAAGATCTGGAAGAGCGAAGAAGCGAGGAGCCGTAATCAATATCCCCTGACCACCATCCTGCGCAGGGCGGAACGTATAACGTACCGCCCTGGCATTCCTTTTTATATATAAGTGACCGAAGTCCTTATCAGCCAGGATATAATCTACTACCATTATTTATTTTTCCCTTCTCCCTTTTCCTTTTTTCCCTCTTTAGTGTGCTGCCAGCCAGTTCTCTCCCTTACCACAATCGGCAATGAGAGGAACAGAGAGTGCTACTACACCTGCCATCTCCTCGAGTACAAGTTTCTCAAGCTGATCTAATTCTTGTGGAGGTACAGAGAAATTCAATTCGTCATGCACCTGAATCAGTAGCTTCGCATGTAATTTCTCTCGAGCGATACGCTGAGTTATGCGAACCATGGCAATCTTAATAATATCAGCAGCTGTTCCCTGAATAGGAGCATTAATCGCATTTCGTTCAGCATAGCCACGGACCGTTGCATTGGCAGAATGAATGTCCTTCAACATGCGTTTACGACCAAAGAATGTCTCCACATAGCCTTTATCTCGGGCAATAGCAATACATTCATCCATATATTCCTTGATACGAGGATAAGTGGCAAAATAGCCATCGATGAGTTCCTTTGCCTCACTACGAGGAATATTCAGACGAGAAGCCAAACCAAAAGTAGAAATGCCATAGATGATACCGAAATTAGCAGTCTTAGCTTTGGTTCGCTGCAGCTTGCTTACCTCCTCAAGAGGCAAGTGATAGATCTTAGCAGCCGTAGCGCGATGGATATCGTCACCTTCCTGGAACGCTGCAATCATCGCAGGATCCTGTGAAAGATGAGCCATCAGGCGCAATTCGATCTGACTATAGTCGGCCGAGAAGAAGACTTCGCCTGGATCTGGTACGAAAGCCTTGCGCAGTTCTCTTCCCATAGCATCGCGGATCGGGATATTCTGCAAATTCGGATTGCTTGAAGACAGACGACCCGTAGCGGTAACTGTCTGATTAAACTGGCAATGGATTCGTCCTGTGTTCGGATTGATTTCCTCTGGCAAAGCCTCAATATAAGTACCTAAAAGCTTACGGATTCCTCGATAGTTGAGAATATCTTCCAGGATCTCAGCCTTATCGACCTCTTCTTCTTGTTCTCCATTTTTTACCTTGATCGTATCGCCCTTAAGCTTCACGATCAACTGCTGCAAGATCTCCTCAGCCGTAGAACGCGCCTTGGTCTTCGGATCGAGCTGCATTTCATCGAAAATCACCTGAGCCACGACCTTTGGAGAGAGTGGATTGAACGGATGACCAGCAATGAGCGTCATACGATCTTCCAATCGCTTCAATTCTGCTTCCAAAACCGTCTTAGATTCAGTCAAAGCAGAAACATCCACACGTACACCCGTGAGCTCCATATCGGCCAGGACTTTGACCAACGGCATCTCGATATCCTGGAACAACTTCATGAGCTTCTGCTCCTGTAACTGCTGTCGCAATACCTGAGCCAACTGATAAGTCACATCCGAATCCTCACAA
>JAZUIL010000101.1:0-29758 GCA_045642245.1 Bacteroidales bacterium | reverse complement strand
GAAGGTTGTACCCAGCTGACCATAGATTGGAGTAAACATTGGAGAGATCAAAACGCCTGCGAATGGATAGCCGTTGGCAATACCTTTAGCTACGGTAATGATATCTGGCTCAATACCGAAGTGCTGATGTGCGAAGAACTTACCTGAACGGCCATAACCTGACTGGATCTCATCGAGAATCAATACAACACCATTCTCCTTGGTTACCTTACGGAGCTCCTGCATGAACTCTACGGTAGGAATATGAATGCCACCGACACCCGAGATACCTTCGATGATCACAGCTGCAACATCGCCGTTAGCGATCGAGGCCTTAATACCCTCAATGTCGCCGAGCTCAAAGAAATCTACTGGGAAAGTAGCATTGATTGGAGCCTGGATCTTAGGGTTCTGTGTTACGTTGACAGCCGCAGAAGTACGGCCATGGAAAGCGTGACCGAAAGCAATGATCTTCTTCTTACCTGTGTAGAAAGAAGCGAGCTTCAAAGCGTTCTCATTAGCCTCAGCACCTGAGTTGATGAGGAAGAGCTGATAATCCTCATAACCGCAGACCTTACCGAGCTTCTCAGCCAACTTAACCTGCAATGGGTTCTTTACTGCATTCGAGTAGAAACCGAGTTTTGCAGCCTGCTCCTGCATGGTCTGCAGGTAACGTGGATGTGCATGACCGATGCTGATCACTGCATGACCACCATAGAAATCAAGATACTCCTGACCTTTGTCATCGTAGACATAGCAACCTTTGCCATGATCGATGGTAACGTCAAAGAGTGGATATACGTCAAAAAGTTTCATAGTTGTAAGCCCCTACCCCCTTACCCCTCCCCCGAACGGTGGAGGGGAGTGAATAGCTTTTTGGGCGTGTTATGGGTTTTCTAAATTTGTATAATTTATGTTTTGGCGGATTTTTGCCAAAACATTATCAATATCAAAGAGAATTTCTTCGTTAGTAAATCGAAGAACACGATAACCGAGATTACCAAGAATTGTCGACCTTCTCAGATCGCCTTCTTGCTGAAGAGGATCTTCATGATATCCTCCATCAACCTCAAGAATCAATTGCTGTTCAAGACATGCGAAATCTGCAATAAATTCATCTATCGCATGCTGACGACGGAATTTTACTCCTAACCCCTTTCTCCTAAGACACTGCCACAAGATATGTTCTGCCTCTGTTGGATTCTTTCTATTGTAATCTGCAAACTCTCGTAAAGAATCATAAATCATCGGACAAGCCGTCTTATTCAAAGAAGAATAATCTTCATTCTGCTGTTTTATCATCTTATCTCTGCTTTTGCAAACTACTCCCCTCCACCGCTCGGGGGAGGGGTCAGGGGGAAGGGGCTTTTCCTTAGAACGCAATCGCCTTCAACTTAAGTCCAGTTTCCTCTGGGAGCCCGAACATCAGGTTCATATTCTGTACGGCCTGGCCGACAGCACCCTTGAGGAGGTTATCGATCATTGAAGTGATGACGACCTTACGACCGAAGACTTCGACATGGACGAGCGCCTTGTTAGTACCGACTACCTGCTTCAGATCAAGTGCTGCATCACAGTAGTGGGTGAAGGTGGCGTCTTTGAAGAAATCTTTGTAAAGAGCTACGATTTCTTCCTTTGCGACAACTTTGTCAAGCTTCACTACCTCGGTGCAGAAGATGCCACGTGCGAAATCGCCACGATATGGGATGAAATCGACGGTGATACCATCAGCCTCATAGCCTTCGTTAAGGGTATCAACGACACGAGGAGTACCCTCTGGACGGAGCTCATTGAGCGTCTGAGTGATCTCGTGCAGATGCTGATGAGTGAAGAGCTTGTACACGCTCATGTTGTCATTGCGCCAAGAGAAATGAGTAGTAGCACCTGGCTTTTGACCAGCACCGGTAGAACCTGTGATCGCATTGACTGCGATGTCATTGGTCAAGAGACCTGCCTTTGCCAATGGAAGAAGACCTTCCTGAATACAAGTAGCAAAGCAACCTGGATTGGCCAGATACTGACACTGCTTAATCTCCTCGCGATGGATCTCTGGCAAACCATAAACCCACTGAGAAAGCTTGATACCACCAGTCATGGTGTCCTCCTTGCCAGCCTTCAGATCTGCCTGAGCCAGACGGAAATCCTGAGCGAGGTCAACGATCTTGACGTTGGCAGGGATCTCATGCTCCTTGAGGAACACTTCACTCTTGCCATGACCGAAGCAGAAGAAGATGACATCTACCTGATCGAAAGGCATCTGATCAGTAAAACAGAGTTCGGTATCACCGAGCAAGCCTTCATGCACATCAGCAATACGATTGCCAGCGTTCGACTCACTGTTAGCGAATACGATCTCCACCTCAGGGTGGTTGATTAAAATGCGAAGCAGCTCACCACCTGTGTAGCCAGCTGCTCCTAATATTCCTACTTTGATCATCCTAAAAATTATTCGTTAGGAAGAACGAGTGCACAAATGATATAAAGAAGCAAACCGAAACCTCCGAGGAGTACACAACAGAGCCAGATGATACGAACGATGGTCGAATCAAGGCCGAAGAACTTAGCTACACCTGCACATACGCCGCAGAGCTTCTTATCAGTAGTAGATTTTGTCAATTTGTTTGCCATAATATAGCCCCCATCCCCTGACCCTTCCCCCGAGCGGTGGAAGGGAGTAAACAGGACGCAGGAGGTACGCGTTTTTATGATTAATAATAAAGTATATGTTTGTAATTACTCCCCTCCACCGCTCGGGGGAGGGGCTGGGGGTAGGGGCTACTTATCGCTGCTCCTCAGGATGTACCGAGTAGTAAGCACGGAGAGGAGTAGAAGTTACCTTGATGAAGCCCTTAGCATCCTCAGAGGTCCAAGCCTTAGCGGTCTCGCCATACTCACCGAGCTTGTTGTGAACAAGATCGTCTGGAGTATCAGCACCTACGGTCTGGAAGCTGTAAGGACGGAGCTCGAGGGTAACAGTACCATTGACGTTACGCTGTGAGCTTTCGAGCATAGCCTCCATATCTGGCATCACTGGCTCGAGGTACTGGCTCTCGTGGAGGAACATACCATACCAGTTGCTGACCTGATCCTTCCAGTACTGCTGCCACTTAGAGAGGGTGTACTTCTCAAGGAAGCGGTGAGCTGCGATGATCAGCATTGGAGCTGCAGCCTCGAAGCCTACGCGACCCTTAATACCGATAATGGTATCACCGACGTGGCAGTCACGACCGATGGCATAAGCTGCACCGATCTTCTCAACCTCCTGGATAGCCTTGATCTTGTCATCATACTCTACACCATTGACGCTGCAGATCTCACCTTTCTTAAAGCCGATAGAGAGGATCTCGCTGCCGTCCTTGGTTGGATGCTTGAGGTAAGCGCTCTCAGGAAGACCCTGCTTTGAGTCGAGAATCTCGCCACCGCAGATCGAGGTACCCCAGATACCTACATTATAAGAATACTTCAGCTTGGTGAAGTCTGCGAAATAGCCGTTAGCATTGAGATAGTCAACCTCCTCCTGACGAGAGAGGTTACGGTCACGGGTCAAAGTGATGATCTCTACACCTGGAGCCATTACCAGGAAGGTCATATCGAAACGGATCTGGTCATTACCAGCACCAGTAGAACCGTGAGCGATAGCATCAGCACCGATCTCCTTGGCATAACGTGCAATAGCAAGCGCCTGGAAGATACGCTCTGAAGAAACAGGGATTGGATAGCAGTTGTTACGGAGCACGTTGCCATAGACCATGTAACGGAGTGACTTGTCATAGTACTCCTTAGTAACGTCGAGAGTAACATACTTCACTGCACCGAGCTTGTATGCATTCTCCTCGTTGGTCTTGAGCTGCTCCTCACTGAAGCCGCCAGTGTTAGCACAAGCAGCATATACCTCGTATCCCATCTCCTTGGTGAGATACATCACATTGTAACTTGTATCGAGGCCACCAGAAAAGGCGACAACAACTTTCTTACGGCCCCCCTCATTCCCCCCAAGGGGGGAGGTCTGTGCCGCACTATTATTTTGACTCATATATTCTGTTTTATTAAATTAATTACTTCATCAGTATTGAAGACCACTTCTTCATTCGAGAATCTCAAGACCCGAAACCCATTGGCACACAACCACGCGCTTCTCTCCGAATCTTTAATCTTTTGATCTGGCAATTGATGATATCCACCATCAAGTTCCAAAATCAAATGAGACTCTATGCAACAAAAATCTGCAATAAAAGTTCCAACGATATGCTGACGTCTGAACTTTACTCCTAATTGCTTATTGCGAAGACAAGACCATAGAATACTTTCTGCTTCCGTTGGTCTCTTTGTCCGAAGTTCTTTTACAAACGCTTTTAACCGATTGTATAGAATAGGGTCAGCCGTTGCATATGAAAAATCACTCATACAAAGATTCACTTCGAGCCTCCAGTCTTCCCCCCTTGGGGGGACCGAGGGGGGCTTTAAATCTTATCCAAATCCTCCAGTACCTCATCTGGATGCTCTGCAGGATCATAAAGCATTGCGGTACAGATACAACGCTTGAAGTCTGTACGCTGCAAGACGTCGAAGTTAACACAAGTCTGACAACCACGCCAGAATGCTGGATCATCGGTCAACTGCTCGAAAGTCACTGGACGATAGCCAAGCTCATTATTGATCTTGAGCACTGCAGCACCCGAGGTAATACCAAAGAGCTTCGCCTCTGGGAACAGACGACGGCTATAAGCAAAAGAGAAACGCTTGATTCGTTTTGCCAAGCCACATCCACGGTATGTCGGCTTTACGATAAGTCCGGAATTGACGACATAAGTCTTATTGCTCCATGACTCGATATAGCAGAATCCTGCAAAGTCATCGCCACAAAGTGCAATGATTGCCTTTCCTTCGATCATCTTCTGTGCGACATAGTCAGGACTACGGCGCGCAATACCCGTACCACGGGCCTTGCTACTTACTTCAATGACATCAAGGATTTCCTCGACATACTTGATATGCTGCTTTCCTGCAACATAAATCCTGATTAACGGCTTCTGTGCAGCCTCAGGAGTTTTAATTTCTTCCATTACCGTATTTTACGTATGGTTTTCTTGTTTTACTTACAGAGTCTTTGGCAAAGCTGCACAAAGAGCATCTGCGACCTGGTTGGTAGTATAACCACCACGTGGGATTACCAGAATGGTGTCATCACCTGCCACGGTTCCCATTACCTCTGGGAGACCACTCATATCAATATCATATGCAATGCTGCTTGCATAACCTGGCTTCGTACGAACTACGAGGAGCACCTGACTGCATTCAATGCTGACTACACCTGCTACGGTCTTTGGTGGAATGATGTGTGGTGACACCTTGCACTTTGCTGAAGCTGCCACATCTGGCATTACATACATATATCCACCTTCGCGTGTAGCGATCTTTGCAATCTGCATCTGCTTGAGATCTCGGCTCAGGGTTGCTTGTGTTACCGCAAATCCATGTGTAATGAGTACTCTAAGAAGTTCTTCCTGGCTTCCGATACTCTGGCTCTGAATTACCTCTCGGATAGCCGCAATTCTATCTTTTTTATTCTTCATATTTATAAATATTTGTTTTTTGACGTCGCAAAGTTAATGTATTTCCGTATAAATACAAAATTCAACCTATAAAAAAGTTGGAAAAGTTGCAAAAACAACTCCTCCAACAAAAAAATATAATAAAATTATTCATTGGACCTTACAATTTCGGCCCATTTCTATTCAAAGTGCAGCAATTGTTTCCCCAATTACACGTGGAAAATGTGCATATTCGAGCGCATGAACCTTGGTTGCGACAGCATGTGCATCATCGCCAGCTTCAACCGGACAAGTAGCCTGGAAAATGATATCACCATTGTCAAAAAACTCGTTGACATAATGGATCGTAATACCTGATTCCTTATCGCCACACTTGATGACATCCTCGTGCACACGGTCACCATACATACCCTTACCACAGTGCAGCGGGATCAAAGCAGGATGGATATTGACAATAGCTCTTGGATAAGCCTCAACAAGATACTTAGGTACGAGCAGGAGATAACCTGCCAAAACGATAAAATCAATATTATATGACTTCAGCAAAGCCAGCACCGACTCACTATCGGCCATCTCAGCTTTCGTGACCAGTTTAGAGTCTATACCAAGACGCTTTGCACGTTCAAAAACATATGCATCTGCCTTATTGCAGACGATCAGAGCGATGTTAACTTCTGCGTTATCAGCAAAATAATTGGCGATATTTTCGGCATTTGAGCCAGAACCTGATGCAAAAATAGCAATATTTTTCATATTTACTTTACAATTTAGCACAAAATAAACGCGTTTGTGCGATTTTTCAGATTTTCTAATAAAAAAATTTCGCTACTTAAAGTTTTTTTTGTTTCTTTGCAGCGTGATTTTGCGTTTTTATGGGCACAAATGTACATACTTTTCGCAAAATGACAAAAAAAATTCCACTTTTTTACTCTTTTTTGAGGCCAGAAAGTGAAAAACGATGAGATAACAACAATATTAACTTTTAATAAATACAATTATGTCAGAAATCGAAGCTAAAGTAAAGGAGATTATCGTTGAGAAGCTTGGTGTTGAAGAGTCAGAGGTTACTCTCGAGGCATCTTTCACCAATGATCTTGGTGCTGATTCACTTGATACCGTAGAGCTCATCATGGAGTTCGAGAAGGAGTTTGGTATCACCATCCCAGATGATCAGGCTGAGAAGATCGCTACTGTAGGTGACGCTGTTGCTTACATCGAGGCTAACAAGTAATTTTCTTTTGATTCAATTCATAATTGACAAATCATAATTGATAAATACCCTTGCTTTTCAGCTCCGGTTTTTATGAATTATGGGTTATTGATTATGAATTGATATTTTTTATATAATATGGAATTAAAGAGAGTAGTAGTAACGGGCCTTGGTGCCGTCACTCCTCTGGGTCTTAATGTCGAGGAAACTTGGCAGAACCTTATTGAAGGCAAGAGCGGTTGCGGTCCTGTGACCTTGATCGACGCTTCAAAGTTCAAGACTCAGTTTGCTTGCGAGGTCAAGGGTTTTGACCCTACCCTCTATTTCGAGAAGAAGGAGGTAGGCCGAGTAGACCGTTACACACAGTTTGCTTTTGCTGCTGCTGATGAGGCTATCAAGGATAGCGGCCTCGATCTTGAGACTGCTGACAAGAAGCGCATCGGTGTCATTTACAGCTCAGGCATCGGTGGTATCAAGTCTTTCCATGATGAGTCAAAGGGATATAGCGATGAGCGTGGTCCACGTTACAATCCATTCTTCATCCCTAAGATCATCGCTGATATCGCTGCTGGTCAGCTTTCTATCAAGTACGGCTTCCTGGGTCCTAACTTCGGTTGCGTCAGTGCTTGTGCATCAGCTACCCATGGCATGATCAACGCTTTTGATCTCATCCGTCTTGGCAAGGCTGATATGATTGTCACTGGTGGTGCAGAGGCTCCAATCTGTGAGCCAGGTCTCGGTGGCTTCAACGCCATGAAGGCTCTTTCTACCCGCAACGATGATCCAGAGCATGCAAGCCGTCCATTCTCAGCTAGCCGTGACGGTTTCGTCATGGGTGAGGGTTCTGGCTGCTTGATTCTCGAGGAGCTTGAGCACGCTAAGGCTCGTGGCGCTAAGATTTACGCTGAAGTTGTAGGTGGCGGCATGTCAGCTGACGCTTATCACCTCACAGCTACCCATCCAGAGGGTCTCGGTGCAAAGTATGTCATGGAGGCAGCTCTTGATGATGCAGGCATGAAGCCAGAGGATATTGACTACATCAATGTACATGGCACTTCTACTCCTGTAGGCGACCGCTCAGAGTCAAAGGCTATCAAGGAGGTATTCGGTGAGGCTGCATATAAGCTCAACATCTCATCTACCAAGTCAATGACTGGTCACCTTCTCGGCGCTGCAGGTGCTATCGAGGCTTTGTTCTGCGTTAAGTCAGTACAGTGCGACATCGTTCCTCCAACCATCAACCATGAGGAGGACGACAAGGATCCAGAGATCGACTACGATTTGAACTACACCTTCAACAAGGCTCAGAAGCGCACCGTACGTGCAGCGCTGTCTAACACCTTCGGTTTTGGTGGTCACAATGGTTCTATCATCGTCAAGAAATATGTCGACTAAACCCCTCCGGTTTTTTCGCAGATAAATAATTAAAGAGTTAAAAAGTGAGGCAGATTCCTTTTTAACTCTTTAATATTATAAAATAGGTACGCGCGATTTTCTATGTACCTATTTTAGATCGTGGCATCCACTTTTCAGTACGCAAAAGAGGATGCATTGATCAAGAATTTCAACATCAGGTACACGATGTTGAAATCTCACACCGTGGCATCCACTTTTCGGTACACGAAACAGGATGCATTGATCACGGATTTCAACATCACGAACGCGATGTTGAAATTATAGGCCATGGCATCCTTGTCACGATACCGTGACAGATATGCCATACATATCAAGTAGAATTATCATTACACATTATATATAATTTATAGCAAACTATGCGTTATTATCAGAACGTCCAGGATCTTGGAGACCTTCAGGCTGCTATCAAAGAAGCACTTGAAGTAAAGCAGAACCGTTATGGTTATCAGCATCTTGGCAAGAACAAGACTTGTCTGCTCATTTTCTTTAATAATTCTCTCCGTACCCGTCTTTCTACACAGAAGGCTGCACAGAATCTCGGCATGAACACCATCGTTCTTGATGTGAACGCAGGTGCTTGGAAGCTTGAGACTCAGCGTGGCGTCATCATGGATGGAGACAAAGCAGAACACCTGCTCGAGGCTATTCCTGTCATGGCCAGCTACTGTGACATCATCGGTGTACGTTCTTTCGCTAAGTTCGAGAGCAAGAAGGATGACTATGAGGAGATGATCCTCAGCCAGTTTATCAAGTATTCTGGCAAGCCTGTATTCTCTATGGAGTGTGCTACAGGCCATCCTTTGCAGGCTTTTGCAGATATCATCACCATCGAGGAGCATAAGGAGAAGGCTCGTCCTAAGGTAGTTATGACTTGGGCTCCACATCCAGGTCGTCTGCCACAGGCTGTACCTAACTCATTCGCTCAGTTTGCCGTTGCTGCAGGTTACGAGGTAGTCGTAACTCATCCTCATGGCTTCGAGCTTGATCCACGCTTCACTGCTGGTGCCACTATCGAATATGATCAGATGAAGGCGTTCGAAGGTGCAGACTTTGTCTATGCTAAGAACTGGTCAGCCTTCCAGGATCCATTCTACGGTCAGAACCTTGAGAAGGTAGCTGTAGCTGGTGGTCTCACTGGTCCTAAGGGATTCCCTGCACTTGAGTTGCCAGGTATCGGTCTTTATGAAGAAGACTGGCGTAGCTGGACCGTAGGCGAGCGTCAGATGGCAGTAACCAACGATGCACATTTCATGCACTGTCTGCCAGTACGTCGTAACATGATTGTTACTGACGATGTCATCGAAGGTCCACGTAGCCTTGTCATCCCAGAGGCCGCTAACCGCGAGATCTCTGCAGAGACCGTCATCAAGCGAATCCTTGAAACTGAATGCCAGTATTAATTCGGCATAAAGCGACAATAGAAATATGAAAAAACTCCCTCTCCTCCCCCGCATCATCATCGCCATCATCATTGGCGTAATCCTTGGTCAGTTCATGCCTGATTGGGGCGTACGTACGTTCAATACCTTCAACGCGGTATTCGATCAGCTGTTACGCTTCATCATCCCACTGATTATCGTAGGCCTGGTCACACCAGCCATTGCGGAGGTTGGAAAGGGAGCTGGTAAATGGCTGGCCATCACAGCAGGTCTGGCCTATATCTTCACCGTTTGTAGCGGTTTGTTCTCTTACACCTTTACGACCGCTCTTTTCCCAAAGATCCTCGAAGGTGTCAACATCACTTCGCTCTCTAGCGAAACAGGTGATGCTTTTCCTGCCTATTTCAGCATCGACATTCCTCCTATCATGCCGGTAATGACTGCACTGGTCACCAGCTTTATGTTAGGATTAGGTATCGCAGCCTTCAAGGCCAATGCATTGAACCAAGGTTTCTCTGAGCTTCGCTCCATCATCCAGAAAACGCTTGAGGTGGTCATCATTCCACTTCTTCCTTTCTATATCTTCGGCTTGTTCAACAACATGTCGGCTACCGGACAAGCCAGTTCCGTACTCAGTGCATTCCTCAAGATCATCGTTCTGATCTTCCTCTTTACTGCAATCCTGCTTCTCCTGCAGTTTGCCATTGCAGGTATCGTAGCCAGGAAATCTCCTTTCCACGCTCTGATGCGCATGATGCCAGCTTATTTCACTGCTTTAGGCACCTCATCATCGGCAGCAACCATACCTGTGACCCTGAGACAGACGATTTCCAATGGTGTACGTCCTGAGATTGCCGGCTTCGTCATTCCTCTCTGCGCCACCATTCACCTCAGCGGTTCTACGCTCAAGATCGTTTCTTGTTCACTGGCATTGATGATGATGACCGACATGCCATATGACCTGCCGATGTTCCTGAGCTTCATCCTGATGCTTGGTGTGACGATGATTGCAGCTCCTGGCATTCCTGGTGGTGCTATCATGGCAGCGCTTGGCTTGCTCGACAGCAATCTTGGTTTCTCTGCAGAACTCCAGGCCGTCATGATCTCGCTCTACGTCACCATGGACTCATTCGGAACCGCATGTAACGTCACTGGCGATGGTGCCATCGCCATGATCGTAGACAAACTCAAGAAATAAACTAGGAAAAGAACTAAGTCGAGAAGACGGTATTAGCAAGAGGTTCTTACAGACGGATCAACGTCGATCCCATACCCTCTACCTGCACCACAACGACACCTTGATACGTTGGCAGGGAGAGGGTTATTTTTTGCTCTCCACTCGATAAAGAACCTTCGGACAATAATTCTCCTGCGACAGAATATAGGCGACATTGAATCGTCTTGGATTGTGTCTCAGGGAAGATGACAGACAGCTGACCTGTCGTCTCTGGAACGACACGGACGTCACGCAACTGATTCAGAGATACCGTTGGAATACTCTCAGGAATACCGAGGATCTCCAAAAGTCCACGATATGCATCGATCTCACCATAGCCACACTCATTGTTAGGCCATGTGGCAGGACCGGCATCAGCAGAAGGAAGATTGAGCATAGAATCATCCTGTCGGCAGGTTTTGGCAAGTATTTCCTTGATCCGCTCGGTAGTTAAGGTCGGATCGGCCTGCAACCAAAGAGCAATAATACCCGAGACGACAGGTGCAGAAAGCGACGTTCCACAATCCACACCCCACTGATATTCTTTCTCTCCGTCAGGCGCATATTTCAAGGTGACACGATTATTGATATACTCTTCATTGTTCTCAAAATAAACGCTATTGAGCGCTGAGACAACAGCCACACCCGGAGCCATGACATCTGGCTTGACATGGCCATGTAAGGAAGGTCCGCAAGAAGAGAAATTAGCACGATCACCCAATGGTCGTGGCAAAGAATAAATCTGTCTCTTGCCATCATATCTCTTCCAGTCAATCCGGTGAGATGTTGAGCCGACCGTAATGACAGAAGGTAAGGATCCAGGAGAAGTAACAGTTCCGAGACCCTCAAGGACATCGCCTTTCGAACCATTCTGATCTGCATAATCTGTCAAAGTGCCTCTCTGGATAAAGATCTGTGCATCGGACTCCTCGCCTAAAACCATCAGTCCTACATGAGCCTTCTGAGGCAGCTGTTCTTCCGGATATTTCAAGAATATATCATAGCCGACGCGCGTAGAATCAAATCCGTCATAACCACTATAGATGCAGACCTCAATATCACGGATTTCAGACATCGTCACTGTATCGGAAAATGCATACCACTTCAATCCTGATGGACTCAACGTATCTCCGATAGCCATATCGAGAGCGAAATCATAGCAGACAGGATTCTCGGCAGTAACATCATTGATCATTCTTAAGGTAAGAGGTCCTGTCGTACTGATATTGATACTTGATGACGATTTAGACGAACTCAGCATGGCATGGACAGATTCCTTGCCAACAGGTTTCTCCATATAATGACTCTCTTTGCCATCATTGCCAGCAGAAGCCACAATAATATGACCAGGCTTAAGCAGACGCTCGATATATTCATTTTTCATGATATCACAGTCGGTCATATCCTGTGTAGAGCCGAGGCTAACATTGATGACACATGGCTGTCCGACACTGTCTGCATAAGCAAAGATATTAGTATAGGACAGCAACAGGAGCTCATCAGTATAATAATGCTCAAACGCCTCATCTATGATACTCTTGTGACTTGAAAGATATTCATTAACCGCATAGATATCTGCATCGTAAGCAATTCCGCGATAAGGTGTTCCGACCGCAGCACCTGCAGCGACAGAAGCCGTCAGCGTTCCATGAGTCATCAACTCACTATCTGCACTATGACTCTTGGCCAGGATATCCTCCGGACGGGTCAATAACTTACCGATCGGGAACTGGCTGGAAGCATCATATTCGAACTGAGCAGGAAGATCCAGTTTATCCCAAGTTCTTACGACACGCAGACGACCATCCGCCTCATCTCGAAAGACAGGATGTGTGTACTCCATACCTGCATCTGTAAATCCGATCAGTACGCCCTTTCCTGTATAAGCCTGTGGCAAGTTGATTCCTTCCCAGACTGGATTGACACCCGTAATTCGCGTCAAAGTATCCAACAGGACTGAGGTCTCTGCATGAGTGGCCTGTATGCGACTGATTCCAGGATTCAACGACAAAGAAATTGCCTCATCAATGGTCAGGCTACAAAGATGCAAATCACCTTGGTGAGTGAGGCAATAAGGAGCCAGATTCTCTTCCTCTCCTCTCACCAGCATGACCATTTTATGTCCTGACTTCTCCGAGGAAACACCTCTTGTCTCCACGGCATGCACATGGTCATGAGCCAGTTGCCGCAGATACACAGACATCTTTCCGTAGTCCTGAGCCGTTAATGGCAGGAGAATAAAAACAGTCAGAAGAAATAGAACCGTCCTTTTCATTTGCATTGATTTCTTTGTGCAAAAATAAGGAAGAATATCTACATATTCAAATTATTATCCTCAAAACAAATAAGAATGGCATTTAGAACACAGTAAATGCAGGTTTTTTCCCGAAATAACTTGATAAAATTTGCGTATAAAGGTTATTTTCGATAACTTTGCACTCGAAAAATCAGCTTGCGTTATTATGGTCATAGAAATATTCCATTATTGCGCCTTACTATAAAATCAGAGTATGTCTAATAAGTTTACTGTCCTGTTCACATTGCTGACAAGTATGCTTCCAGCAATGCTGTGTGCACAAGGACATAATAGAGCCATCGACCGATATCTGGATAAAGCCGGTGATCATGCCGCACTTTATCAAGGTCGTATCGAACCACCTCTCAATACAAAGCAATGGAACATGCATCCATTCTGGGACGACAATGATGCCCATGAAGGAAGCATCAGTTTCAAAGGAATCTATTATCCGCAGGTCAAACTTCGTTACGATGTCTTTAAGAACCTCGTGTCTGTAGTTTCTCCTGTACGTAACTTACCTATTGTTCCTGATCAGACTTGCATTGACTATTTTATAGTCGATGGCTATCGTCATATCCCTATCAATGGTTATTTCTATAGAATCCTGCATGAGAGCAAGGATTACACGCTATTGATGTTACGTCGCAAGCTCAAGGCGGCAGATATCATTGTCGATATGCATACCATCAAGGCGCTGGAGATTTCCGATCAATATTACATTGTTGAGAATCAAGCGCTCTATTCTGGCACCCCAGACATCAATCAGCTCAAGGAAGTCAGCAACGTCAATAGCATCGGTAAGCTCTTCCCTGAATATAAGAAACCGCTGAAGAGTTTCAGCAAGAGAACTAAGCTCAAATTCAAGAAAGAGGTTGCAGCTTCCAGCCTTGCATCCTGCATGTCTCAGCTGGAGAAACTACGTATTGCAGATGGTAAGACAACAGCGATTCCTGCTGGGCAGCAGATCACCAGACAGGAAAGTGTAATCAACTCTACCCCTATAGTTATCGCTGCACCTGACAATATATTTGCAGAGGTTGAACTAGAGCACGGACTCCCATCCTATCGCTCATTCAGCCAAGGAAGCATCGCTCAGTATGAGGCTTATGAAGACTATCTGGCCGATGACTATTCTGTCACCGGAGATCTTGAACCAATCCGCGAGAAACACATCCTCGAGGAGATCATGGTCACAGGCTTCCAGCAGAAGGTCAACGCCATACAAGTAGGTATGGAGAAGTTCCGTCCGGCTCAACTTAAGAATATCCCATTGGCTTTAGGCGAAGCTGACGTCATGAAGATGGTGCAGACCTTACCTGGTGTCAAGTCAATGGGAGAAGCATCCAGCGGCTTCAACGTCCGTGGTGGTGCATCTGACCAGAACCTGATTCTCCTCAACAACAATACCGTCTATAATCCGATGCATCTTTTCGGATTGTTCTCTGCTTTCAACTCAGATGTTATCGGTGAAACGGAGTTGTATAAGAGCGGTATTCCTAGCCAGTATGGCGGACGTATCTCTTCGGTCATGAACATCATGAGTAAGATTGCTGACCGTCAGGAATGGCATGGCTCTGCAAGCATCGGACTCCTGACCAGCAAGGCTACCTTGGAAGCTCCTATCGTCAAAGATAAAGTGCTCCTGCTTTTAGGTGGTCGTACTACCTATAGTGACTGGATGCTGAAGATGATTCCTGAAAAGAGCGGCTATAAGAATGGCTCTGCAGGATTCTGGGATCTCAGCGGCACCTTAGCCATCAATTTCTCTCGCAATCATCGCCTCTATCTCTATGGCTATTACAGCGATGACCGTTTTGCCTTCTCTCCTTATAATAAATATGGTTATTCGAATGGCAATGGTTCTTTCGAGCTTAAGAGCCGCTACAATGATCGTGTGAGCAGTTCGATTACTGCAGGTTACGATCATTATGACTATTTTAATAATGACATCGAGTCGCCTTACGAAGCAGCACGTCTCTCCTTTGCCATTAACCAGTATTTCGCAAAAGGCAACGTCACTGTCAAGCTCTCAGACGACCACGAACTGCAAGTCGGTCTCCAAGGTCTTCTCTATAACATCGAGCCAGGAACGTATGAACCTATCGGAGAAGAATCGTTTATCGGATATAAGAAACTGAACCAGGAGAAAGCGCTTGAGACAGCTGTATTCGCTGAAGACAAGTGGACTATTACCCCTAAAGTCAAAGTCACCGCAGGCGTCAGATATAACGTGTTTAATGCGATGCAGGAAGGTAAAGAGCAGACGTATCAGGCACCTGAATTCCGCGTCTCTGCCAGCTATAACTTCACCGAAAATCAGTCAGTAAAACTGGGATTCAATACCATGCATCAATATATACATAAGGTATCGAACACCAGTATCATGTCACCTACCGACACCTGGACGCTCTCAAGCAGCAAGATCAAGCCACAGGATGGTTTCCAGGTGGCAGGCGGATATTATTTCCAGACAGAAGACCGCAAATACGAAGTGACGTTAGAAGCTTACTACAAGCAGATGAGCAACTATCTCACCTACCGCAGCGCCGGACAGCTGGTGATGAATCCTAATCTCGAAGATGACGTCATTGCCACTCGTGGCCGAGCTTATGGTATCGAGCTTCAGTTGCGTAAACCTATCGGCAAGCTCAACGGATGGATCAGCTACAGCTACTCACGCACCAAACTGCAGCAGCAGGATCTGAATGGAGACAAAGGTATCATCAATGGAGGCGACTGGTTCGCCGCAGAATATGACCGTCCTCACGAACTGAAGTTTGTCGGCAACTATAAGTTCACCGAGCGCTACAGCCTCTCTGTCAATGCAGATTATAGCACCGGTCGTCCAACTACCATCCCTGTCGGACAGTATTATGACGAAGGTCAGGACCGCCTCATCCCATTCTATTCAGAACGCAACGGTCACCGTCTGCCAGATTACTTCCGTATGGATGCATCGTTCAATATTGAGCCAAGCCACCATCTGACGAATCTCACACACAGCTGGTTCTCTATCGGTGTCTATAACGTATTAGGCCGCAGAAATGCCTATTCTGTCTATTATCTGGCCGATAAAACAGGTATCCAAGGCTATCAGCTCTCCATCTTCGGAGCGCCTATTCCATTTGTCTCTTATAATATCAAATTCTGATGATGTTTGTACGATCATATAAAGAAATCCTGTGCACTGTAGTGATGATGCTCACCAGCCTCACACTATGCTGCTCTTGTATTGATCCTTACGATGCCGAACTGCCAGTTTCTGACCAGCAGTATCTCGTCATCGAAGGTTTCATCAGTGGAGAGAGTGTCTGCGAGTTCTATCTCAGTCGCTCACTTTCACTGAATCCGAAAGCCGAAGAGATCCTTAACCGAAAAGTCAAGGATGCAAGCGTCAGAATCTGTGGCAGTGACCAGTCATCTATCACCGTTCCTCACATCGGAGAAGGCTGTTATCAAGCCTATGTCGGCACACTGAATGCAAGCTGTCAATACTGGCTGGAAATTTCGTGGGAAGGCCGCACCTATAGCTCCAGGCCTTCTACTCCATTGCCAACACCTGCCATTGCAGACCTTCAGTACAATCAGCCTCGCGAAGACATGCAGGTCGATATCCTCGTCACTCCCGATCTGACTTCGACAGACGAGCAGTATCTTCTCTGGGACTATGCAGAAGACTGGGAGATCCGTACTCCTTATTCTTCTGACTGGGAATATGATCTTAAAAACGATGCTATTCTCCGAGCTACACAAAAGTTGAACGTCGGTTATTGCAAAGATTATTCTCATCCTTCTGTCGTTGGCAATAACGTAGATTTCGTCAACCACGAGATCAAGAACATGAGACTCTACAGCTTGGATAATATGGACAATCGCTTCAACATGATCTACTGTACAACAGTCACTCAGCGAGCCATCACCAAAGAGCAATACGAGTATGAGAATCTGAAGCTGCGTCAATCGGATGATATGGGAGGACTCTTCACTCCTCAGCCTTCAGAACTACCAACTAACATCAGTTGTTCAGATGGCAAATATAAAGCGATCGGCTATATTGGTGTCACACTCAATGCAGCTCAAAAGCGACTGTTTATCACCTATAAAAATGTAGGATACAAACTCGGTCGATTCCCTAAGATCCTGTCGGATGAAGATGTGGCAAAATACAAGAATAGGGCCGAAATCTATAATATCGGCTATTACATCCTCAATCATGATGCTATCACAGGAACCACTTCCTGGATCGAAAGATGGGGTGTAGATTGTCGTGTATGGGGTGCTACTCTCGAGAAACCTGATTTCTGGACAGAAGAGATTATCCAATGAAACTGATAGATCGATGAAAAAGATTATATTTACAATTCTGCTGATTTGTTCTATCCTTCCTTGTGTCAGAGCGCAGGAAGTAGCACATGCCATCACAGACAAGGACTGCTACCTCACTGGCGAGCGACTCCATGTCCGTGTCGATATTACAGATGAGAACCAACAACCTCTCTCTTTAAGCAAGGTGGCTTATATCGAGCTCACCGATGCACATCGCATCTGTGCACAAGGAATGGCACATCTTACCGACGGACGCGGTTGGGCAGACATCGCCTTGCCATCTACCATGCATAGTGGCAACTATCAGCTCAGTGTCTATACGCGTGAGATGCGAAATCATGGACAGGACCGATTCTTCAGAAAGATCGTATCAGTCATCAACGCGCTCCGAGTAGTACGAGCCGACGACGTTCTCTATTTGCCAGCCGACAGTTTTCCACAGCCTACGACTTCGACCGCCAGCTATCAGGCAAAGACCGACTATACCATTCAGCTGACGCCAGAGTGGCAAGGAAGCGCCATCAGCCTTACTCGCTTAGATCTGCAGACACCTGACTATTCTGAGCTTCCAGAGCTTCGTACTCCTTCAGAAAAGAAACAGGACTTTCTCGCAGAATATGAGGGACACATCGTAGCCGCTCGTCCTACGTCGGCTAAGACCATCAGCCAGACGCGACTGGTAATGGTTGGACGTATGGCCGATGTCTATGACGGACAGTGGCAGGCCGATGGTACCTATCAGTATTATACACACGGCTTGTATGGCAATCTCCCTACCATGATCAATAGTTATGATCTTGATGGAGAAGGTGTAGGCATGGAGTTCGTCTCACCGTTTGCCAAGGTGATTCCTGTGTCGCTCCCTAAGTTACAAGTCTATTGTACGGAAGCCGATCTGCAGCGCCGCAGTCTCTCTGCACAACGCGAGCAGATCCTCTCCGACTGGCAGAAGGTAGACTCATTGCAACTGGATCTCAATTATCAATCTACAGACGCCTATCGCTTCTATGACCTTGACGAATATACCAAGTTCAGTACCATCCGCGAGATCCTGATCGAGTTTGTCAGCGGAGTGCATCGTGCAAAAGTCGGAAAGGTCAACCAGCTTTTCACCATCGATCCTGAGTCACATCAGTATTCTCGTAGTCCTGCGCTCGTACTGCTCGATGGCATGCCAGTACATAACATTGACGACATTCTGGAGTATGACGCGCGACTAATCAAATATGTGCAGGTCTACACCGATCGCTATACATTCGGCAGCAGCACCTGTCATGGTATTATCAGCTTCATCTCTCAGCGTGGCCGACTGTCGAATTATAAGATCGATGAAGGCTCAAGGCTTGTCTCTTACCAGTTCCCTCAGGATCATCCTGACTTCATCTATCCAGCCGAAAATAATGCAGGAACTCTCTATTGGAATCCCTGCATCACTGGCCAGAGTCATTCTCTCACCTTACCTTCCGATCCTGGCATATATCAGATCAGCTTACAGCGTCTGGCGCCAGATGGAAGTATTGAGAAAAAGACAGAAATAATTGAAATCAAATAAAGGAATTACTCCAGATGATGGACAATCGTATGGTTTACACCAGATCAAACTTGATCACCACCCAGTTATTCAGGCTGCGGTGGTGATTATATTTTAAGCCTAAGCCTTCTGCACACGCTCTGATTACCGACACATCCTCTTCATAGAATCCGCTCATCAGTAGCGAAGCCTGAGGATTCATAACGCTTACATAGCTGGCCATATCCTGCACCAGTACATTGCGATTGATATTCGCCAGAACCAGATCATACGTAGGTCCTTCTGTCAGCAACGAGGCATCTCCACACTCTACGGAGATACGTCCAGCCAAGCCATTCAGAAGGACATTATCCTTCGCATTCTCTACCACCCAGTCATCGATCTCGATGGCACGTACAGCAGAAGCTCCGACCTGTGCAGACAGAATACCTAAGACACCCGTTCCTGTACCCATATCCAGGACTTTACCGCTGCATTCAAGCTGCATGATTTCCTGCAACAACTGAGAGGTCGTCTCATGGGTTCCACTTCCGAACGACATCTTAGGATCGATGATTACCTCGTACTTACATTCCGGTATCTGATCGGCTGGCGTAGCCGGACTATGCACACAGCAGATCACCGAAGGATCTGACAAATGCTGCACAACGATAGGCTCAAACTGCTGGCTCTGTTCCCAGGCCTGGTTCCAGTCTTCCATCTCTACCACGCCAGCTTCCCAACGGACAGAGACGCCATCGAGAGGCAGATCAAAAACCAAAGCATCAAGTGCTGACGGATCCCAAAGATTCTGTGTAATATAAGCCTTCAGGCAATCAGATTCATTCGAAAAAGAGTCAAATCCGAGAGGTGCAAGGAGTGCAGCAAGCACATCGCAGATCTCCTCAGAACAAGGAGCAGGAGTAAGAGTGACTTCGATATAGTTCATAATCTATGTTTTCGTATGACAAAAATAGCATTTGAGTGAATTTTAACAAGCAAAAAGTGTTAAAACCCAATATTTCGAGGCAAAGGTAAGAAAATATTTTTATCTTTGCACCAAATTTCAACAATTTTTAAACCCTTTAGTGATAATTCACTCTAAAAGACAAAAAACCAAACCAAACTTTAATTAATAGACCTATGATGAAGCGTTTTTTATTTGCAGCCTTAGCGCTTGCAGCAACAATCCCCGCAGCCTTCACCGTACAGGCTCATGATGATGACGATATCTACTTCAGCAAGAAAGCCAATAAACAAGCTAAGTATGATGCTATCTATGCAACCGCTGTAGCCGACAGTTGGTCAACAGAAGCAAACAACGACTGGGACCTCGACGACTACAATCGTCGCGGCAAGGAGTCCACATCTAGCACTGGAATCGAATTTTCAGAAGATGCACCTTTCTATTATCAGGTGATCGACGAAAAGGGTGATACCATCAAGGTACCTGGCACCTCAAAGATCCTGGAGGGTGCTGATGCTAACGGATACAAGATCATCCGTGATACGGTTGTCCTTGTTGAGCAGTATCATTTCTCTGACCTGATCCGTCGTTTCCACAACCCATTCTTTGGCTATTACCGTTACAGTCCATGGTATGACGTAGCATACTACGATCCTTTCTACTGGGATTACTGCTATTATGATCCATGGTGGTATGTTACCCCAAGCTTCGGCTTCCACTGGGGCAGCTGGTATGGTGGCTGGAGCTACGGCTACTATTCAGGCTGGTATGGTGGCTGGTATTCTCCATACTATTGTCCAAATCCCCATTACCATCATTACGGCTATTATGACGGTCCTATCTACAACTATGCTACGGGTTCTTCACATCGTGGCACAAGCCGTAACAACTTCGGTGGACACTTCGCTCACCGTGGAGGCTGGAAGGGTGATGGCGGCAATACTTCACGCTTAGCATCTGCTAGCTCAAACCGCAGCTACCGTGCTTCTAACGGTGCACGCGTCGGTTTCACCAACAGCAACGGTACATACACTGCAGGACCTTCTATCCGTGGCCGCAACACTGTCAATGGCCGCTTGGCAAACAGCAACATGCGATCACATGCCCGTGATATCAGCAACTCATCTGCAGTTACTCTCGGAGCTTCACGTGGTGGCGAGACCGCAGGTTTCACTCCTTCTCGTGGTTCTTATAGCAGCCGCACCCATACTGCTAACCGTGTTGATGGTAGCAACGGCCGTGTAACTCGCGAAGCAACCTCTGGCAGAAGCGAAGCTGCTAGCTCTATCCGTAACGGAAATGGCAGTTCAGCAGCAACCAGTGCAGGTTCAAACCGTAGCGTTTCACATCGCAGCACTTATGCTAGTGGCAACCGTGGATTCTATGGCAATTACGACAACAGCAGCAGCCGTCGCTCAGAGAATACTTATACTCCTAGCCGCAGTTCTTCTGCATCATCTGGCAGCTCATCTTATAACAATAGCTATTCTCGCTATAGCAATAGCGGCTACAGCAATAGTGGCTCTCATAGCTCATACAGCAATAGCAGCAGTAGCAATAGCACACGTAGCTACAGCAGCGGAAGCAGCAGCAGTTACAGCAGCGGTAGTAGCAGCAGTGGCAGTAGTTATAGCGGTGGCAGCAGCCATGGTGGTGGTAGCAGTCACAGCAGTGGCAGCAGCCGCGGACGCAGATAAGCCTAGAGAGCTTAGAGTTTAGAGTTAATAAAACATTACTCTCAATCTTTTGAACATGAACAACAAGAAATATTACGTACTGACAGCTTTCATGGCTGTCAGTGCAGCATATACATATGGCCAGAACATGATCGATGGCGTCCGTTTCGGTTCTACCGACATCGTTGGCACAGCTCGTTATCGCTCTATGGCAGGTGCATTCGGTGCACTGGGTGGCGATGCCAGCTGTATGAGCGACAATCCTGCAGGCTTGGCCATCTTCCGTGGCACCAGTTCCTTCAGTATTACACCTCATGTAGGATTCACCAACACTGAGACCAATGGCACCGTTAAGGCAACAGGCAAGGACAATAACTTCTCTGTTTCCAACTTCAGCACCATCTTCTCTTTCATGCCAGACAATGACAATCTAGTGAACTTCAATGTCGGCTTCGGAATCGAACGCAAATTGCAGACCTTCCGTAAGATGAACATGGAGTATGACAAGCCAGGTTACCTGAACGCTGTCATGGCAGGTAAGGATCCAGGTTCTTTCGGCGCCTATCTTTTTGAGCAGGCCAACAGCTATCTCGAGCAGACAGGAGCTAAGGCTGAGTACCTCAGCACCAACGCCGCATGGAACGATAACAGCGTACCTCTCCTCTCTTTGATGGGATTCGAGTCTTATGCACTTGACTATGCACAAGATGATCCATATCATGTAGACAATCCGATTTTTGACAATGTCTATCAGAAGTCAAATCTCATGGAGCGTACCCGTCATGATAACTATAGCCTCTCTGCAGCATTCAACTTCTCAGATGTCTTCTACGCAGGTATGACCGTCCGTATCACAGACTTCAACTCACTCGTAGAACACTGTTTCTCTGAGGACAGCCAGTTGGACATGAATGGTGACTATATCACTTACGACAACCGCACAGAGACTAAGGGATCTGGCATTGGCATCAACTTAGGCGTATTGTGGAAGCCAACTGAGGCATGGCGTCTTGGCTTTGCCGTACACACTCCTACCTGGATGGAGATGAAGGAGTTCCACGACGCTTCTATGGAGGCTTACAACATCAATTATGAGGCAATGCTTGCCGAAAATCCTAAGGAGCAGAACTGGAGCGACTGGAACGACGAATGCGAGTATGACTATAGCACTCCTTGGGAGTATCAGTTCTCTACCGCCTATGTCTTCGGCACGAATGCAATCCTGAGCCTCGAATATGATCTTCGTGACTTCACGACCATGAAGTTCGCTGCACCAAAGTTTAGCACCAACGATGATCGCCTATACTACGATGACATGAACGAGACTCAGAAGAAGTATCTTCAGGCTCAGCATACTATCAAGGCAGGTCTTGAGTATCGTGTCAATCCACGCCTCAGCCTTCGTGCAGGATACGCCTACAAGAGCTCTCCTTACACCAACGAAGGCCTCTACACAGAGGTTAAGCAGGATGATATCTCGTTCCTCTATCGCACAGCTACCAAGCCAAACTATACTACGCTCGACGACCAGCATTATATCTCTGGTGGCATCGGATGGCGTGGCAAGAGCTGGACGATCGACCTTGCATGTGTCAGCCATTTCATGAAGGAGAACTACTCTCCATATCCATGCGACTTCGCAGAATCTGACATCTTCACACTGAAGACAAATCAGCTCAACTGGGACATCACATTCGGATATCGATTCTAAAGGAAACGTGAAATTACAAAAGTGAAAAACTATTTAGATTCACTCAATGATAGCCAGCGGGCCGCCGTAGAATACTGCGACGGCCCTCAACTTGTTATTGCCGGTGCAGGTTCTGGCAAGACTCGTGTACTGACCTATAAGATTGCACATCTGCTGCACAATGGCTACCGTCCTGACGAGATCATCGCCTTGACCTTTACCAAGAAAGCTGCGCTGGAGATGCAGAACCGTATCCAGCAGATCGTAGGTGCACAGGCTGCACGTCGTCTCTGGATGGGAACCTTCCACTCGCTCTTCTGTCGTATCCTCCGTCGTGAGGCCGCTCGCATCGGCTTCAAGCCAGACTTCACCATCTACGACCAGTCAGACTCCCGCTCGTTGGTCAAGACCATCATCAAGGAAATGGGGCTCGACGACAAGCAGTATAAGCCTAACAGCGTACAGGCGCAGATCAGCAACGCCAAGAACAATCTCATCACGCCAGGCATGTATTCTGCCAACCGTGAGCTCCGTGAGTACGATACTCGCTCAAAGCGACCGATGCTACACGAGATCTACCAGCGCTACTGGAACCGTTGCTACCAGGCCGGAGCCATGGACTTTGACGATCTGCTGGTCTATACCAACATCCTCTTCCGCGATCATCCTGATGCACTCGAGTTCTATCAGCAGTATTTCCGCTACGTTCTCGTCGACGAGTATCAGGACACCAACCGCGCGCAGCATCTCATCGTCGAGCAGCTGGCACGCAATCACAAGCACCTCTGTGTCGTAGGCGACGATGCACAGAGCATCTATTCATTCCGCGGAGCCAACATCCGCAATATCCTCGACCTGCAGAACCAGATTCCTGGCACACAGCTCTTCAAGCTCGAGCAGAACTACCGTTCGACGCAGAACATCGTAGACGCTGCCAATTCGCTCATCGCCAAGAACAAGGAGCAGATCCACAAGACCATTTACAGCGAGAACGACCGTGGCTCACTCTTACAGCTCACAGGTACCTACTCCGATCTCGAGGAGTCTTATCAGGTAGCCAACAAGATCCAGTCGCTCCACAACGACGAAGGCTATCCCTATCGCTCTTGCGCCATCCTCTACCGCACCAACGCGCAGAGCCGTACGCTGGAGGAATCGCTGCGAAAGAAAGACATCCAGTATCGCATCTATGGCGGCCTGTCGTTCTATCAGCGCAAGGAGATCAAAGACATCATCAGCTACCTTCGCCTCATCTCCAATCCGGCCGATGAGGAGGCCTTCAAGCGTGTGGTCAACTATCCGGCGCGTGGCATCGGAGACACGACGATCAATAAGGTGGCACAAGTCATCGCAGCCACAGGCAAGAGTTTCTTTGAGGTCTGTTCAGATCCTATCGCCAACGACGTACCGGTCAACAAAGGAACGGCAGCCAAGCTGATGGGATTCATCGCTTTGATACAGCATTTCCAGGAGCTCAACCAGCAGATGAATCCATACGAACTCACCGATCGTGTGATCTTCGAATCGGGCATCAAAGCCGATCTTGCACAAGACATGACCGTCGAGGCGCAGAGCCGTCGTGAGAACGTAGAGGAGCTACTCTCCGCCATCCAGACCTTCACCATCGAAGCAGCAGAAGAAGGCCGAGAAGTTCATCTGACCGACTTCCTCGCCGACGTCTCACTCAGTGGAGACATCGAGCCAGAAGGCCACGACGCAGACGACGATCTGAAGAACAGCGACTACGTGACACTGATGACCATCCACTCAGCCAAAGGCCTTGAGTTCAAGAATGTGTTTATCGTCGGTGTCGAAGAGAATCTCCTGCCATCAGACATGTCGATGAACGAACCTGGCGGTGTAGAAGAAGAGCGCCGCCTGTTCTACGTAGCGCTGACACGTGCAGAAGAAAACTGTTTCCTCTCCTACTCGATGTCACGTTTCCGCAACGGCAAGAGCGAGCCAAGCCGTCCATCCCGCTTCCTGAAGGACATTGACAAGAAATACATACAAAGACCCTCCCCCGACCCCTCCACAAGGGAGGGGAGTGGTTACAATGGAGGGACGTTTGGATGGCGCTCTGGAGAAGAGCGCAGCTTTGGCATTTCAGATCGCAGCTTCGAACGACCAGTAGCCAGCAAAGTCTCTCAGCCACGCGGCATGTGGCACCATCCAGCCGATCCTACCCCTGTAGAGAAGCCTAAGTCTTCGGTCCTAGACTTCACCGGCAAAGTACACAAGATCACTCACGCCGCCACCGTCCATAGCGAAGGAGCTAAGCATACCACTCCCCTCCCCTGTGGTCCTCGCAGCGGTAAAGAAGGCTTGATAAGCCTTCAGCGAGAAGACGAGGCTTTAGCCGAGGGCAAGGTCGGGGGAGGGTCCCCTTCCCTCACCTACGGCGACAAAACACTCTCCGTCGGCTCTCGCATCGCTCATGACCGATTCGGCGAAGGTTCAGTCATCCGCATGGAAGGAACACCAGACAATGCTCGTATCAGCGTAAGGTTCGATACCTTAGGCGAAAAGACGCTGCTCCTGAAGTTCGCCAAGATCCGCGTCCTTTCATAAAAACACATATTATAACAGAATACAACTCCTTTTTTATCCTTAAAAAGAGGACAAACAAGGCAATTTATACGACATCCTGACATTTTTTCGTCAGGATGTTTTTTTATCTCAAAACATTTGTTATCTTTGTACCCGAAAAACATCAAAAATAAAACATCAAACATTACTTTTTTTCTATGAAAAAATCATTCCTTATTGCTGCAATGGCCATACTGACCAGTTTCAGTATTTCGGCCAAAGAATACCATGTAGCAAAGACAGGTTCTGACCAGAACGAAGGAACCGCCGAGGCTCCATTCCTCACCATCAACCGCGCTGCCATGGTTCTCAAGTCTGGCGACGTAGTCACCGTCCACGAAGGCACCTACCGCGAGTGGGTACAGCCACGCAACTCTGGCGCCGACACCTATAGCCGCATCACCTATCAGGCTGCACCAGGCGAAGAAGTCTGGATCAAAGGCTCTGAAGTAGTCACCGGCTGGAAGAAAGAAGGCAAAGGCGACGTCTGGAAGGTCACACTTCCTAACACTTTCTTCAAGGACTTCAATCCATTTGCCGAGCCACTCGTAGGCGACTGGCTCAGTCAGACCAACGATAAGTTCGTTGTAGGCGAAGTATATCTCAACGGCAAGTCGCTCTTCCAGGCCATCTCGCTCGAAGGCGTACAGACCCCTGAGGCTCCTAAGAACACCAAGCTGCCAGAAGCAGCCATGAAGACCTGGTACGTCGAGGTCACCGACACACACACCACCCTTTGGGCCAACTTCGGTGCAGGCGTCAATCCTAACAAGGAGCTCGTCGAGGTCAACGCTCGTCCAGCCGTCTTCTTCCCTGCACTTCCTGGCGTTAACTTCATCACCGTCCGTGGCTTCAAGATGAGCCAGGCGGCTACCAACTGGGCACCACCTACCGCCTTCCAGCAAGGTCTCCTCGGTCCACACTGGAGCAAAGGCTGGATCATCGAAGACAATGTCATCAGCAACTCTAAGTGTGTAGGTATCTGCATCGGTAAGGATCGCGCCTCTGGCCAGAACCGCTGGACCATCGAGCGTGAGCTTACTGGCTTCAACCGCGAGCTCGAGGCTATCTTCCAGGCTGAGGATATGGGTTGGAAGAAAGAGAACATCGGTAGCCACATCATCCGTAACAACGAGATCTTCGACTGTGAGCAGGCAGGTATCGTCGGCCACCTCGGCTGTGTATTCTCGCTCATCGAGAACAACTACATCCACGACATCAATGCCAAGCGTCAGTATGCAGGTGCAGAGGTTGGCTGTATCAAGCTCCACGCAGCTATCGACTGTATCATCCGCAATAACATCCTCGAGAATGGCTTCAACGGCCTCTGGCTCGACTGGCAGGCCATCGGTACACGTGTATCGAGCAACGTCTTCTTCGACAATGATCACACCGACTACTGGAACGAGGTAACACACGGTCCTGCATTGCTCGACAACAACGTAATGCTCTCTAAGCAGGCCTTCATGGACTGGGGTCAGGGTGCAGCCTTCGTGCATAACATCATCTCTGGCTACATCAGCTTCCATCCAGTCCTCGAGCGCTACACACCTTACCACTACCCTCACTCAACGAAGATCGTAGGCGTGATGAACTTCCCTGGCGGCGACGACCGTTACTATAACAACATCTTCACCGTCGTACCAGATTCTGACCATGAGCTCAAGGAGGCAGGCACCTCGGTTTACGACCAGCGTCCTCCATTCTATCCTGGCATCTATCGCGACATGAACACCCGCAAGACCGACGCTCTGCCAAAGAGTTTCGTCGAGCAGATGGCAGCAGGCAACAACCAGACCTCACGCTTCCAGCTGGCTATGCACGTCGGCAGCAACCTCTATATGAATGGCGTCAAGGCTTACGCTTACGAGGAGAATGGCGTGAAGACCAATACCGACGCCAAGGTCAGCATCGAGAAGACCGCCGAGGGTATCAACGTCAAGATCACCGTCGATGGCAACTACAACAACGTCAAGACCGTGCCAGTCAACACCGAGATGCTCGGCAAGACTTACTACTCAAACGGCTACTACGAGAATCCTGATGGCACTCCACTCTGCATCGACAAGGATCTCCTCGGCAACACTCGTAGCACCACCGCTCCTAAGGTCGGTCCTTTTGAGAATCTTAAGGTTGGTGAGAACACCATCACCGTCTGGAAGTTCAAATAAAAGATTTAAACACGTGAATTATCATGAATTGTCATGAATTGTTCAAAAATAATTATTTATGAGATAATTCGTGATCATTTATGATAATTCGTGTATGAAAAAAACACATTGATAATTTATAATATGAAGAAAACCCTTTTCTTTTTGCTCGGCGCTGCACTTCTCAGCAGCTGCCAGTGTAACTGCAAGAAAGGTGCTGCAGCCGAAGAGCCAGGCCTCAAAGAGTACACCAACAAGTACTTCTACCTCGGCACCGCACTCAACACCGATCACATCATTGGTGCAGACATCGAAGGTGTAAACACCACCGTTAAGCACTTTGCTGCCATCTCACCTGAGAACTGTCTCAAGCCAGAGGAAGTACATCCAGAAGAGAACCGCTACGAGTGGACCATCCAGGACGCATACGTAGAGTTCGGCCAGAAGAACAACATGTTCATCCACGGCCATACCCTCGTATGGCACTCACAGTGTCCTGACTGGTTCTTCTTCGACGAGAAAGGCGACACCGCCTCATACGACCTTCTGAAGCAGCGCCTCGAAGATCACATCGCCACCATCGTAGGCCGCTACAAAGGTAAGATCCACAGCTGGGACGTCATCAACGAGTCTGTCATCGAAGGCGGCCTTCAGCGTCAGTCCATGTGGTATAAGATCCTTGGCGACGACCTCTATGAGATCGCCTTCTCAGCAGCCGCTAAGGCCGATCCAGAAGCAGAGCTTTACCTCAACGACTACAACATGACCGATCCAGGCCGTCGTGAGCGTTACGTAGAGATCATCAAGCGCCTCCAGTCAAAGGGTATCAAGATCGACGGCATGGGCCTCCAGGGTCACTGGCACCTCACCACACCAGCACTCAGCGAGATCCAGAAGTCTATCGATATGTTCGCCGAGCTTGGCATCAAAGTCAGCATCTCAGAGCTCGATATGAGCATCCTTCCACGTCGCTCACAGCAGATCACCGCAGCCGTCGATCATACTGAGAACTTCGAACAGAGCCTCGACCCATACAAAGGCAACTTCCCACAAGAGCCACTCCATGACTGGAACTATCGCATGCAGGAGTTCTTCCAGCTCTTCAAAGATAACGCCGATAAGCTTGAGCGCGTCACCGTATGGGGTGTAACCGATCAGGAAAGCTGGCTCAACAACTGGCCAATCCAGGGTCGTTACGACTACGCTACGCTCATCACCCGCAACCACCGCATCAAGCCAGTGGATTTCTGGATCATGAAGAACTATTAATCATTCGTGATCACACGAATGATTAAAATAGGAAACAAAATAACCACCCCCGTCATAATAGTTTGGCGAGGGTGGATATTTTATTTTAGGCTCAAACCAATTCTTGCCACGTTTCTTCAAATGCCTCACGCATCTTCGTCTTATCCGCGATGATTGCACGCAGCTCCGCCAGTCTCTCTGCATTCGGTGACTCATCGATCCAGAGCTTCAGATAGCCACCTTCAGCATATTTCTCATCCATATGCTGCAGCGTACGCAGATAGTGACCTTCCCGATCCAGCTCCGGATAATGCGAGAGACCATACTGCACCGTACGGCGAATGATAGTCATCGCATCGATGGCACGGTCAGCCTCAGCCACGATACGGCCATAGATGCTACGAGGCGCCGACTTCGCCGAAGCGCGATGATCCTCCACCGCCTCAGCCATCAGCGCTATCTGTTGTGGCGTAAACCATTTGAGCAACGTCTTATCCTCGCGCATGATCTCAGCCGACACCAGATGATGAGTCTCACGATCCTTACAGAGG
>JAZUIL010000100.1:0-3376 GCA_045642245.1 Bacteroidales bacterium | reverse complement strand
AGCGTAAAGGCTGTTCTCCAACGACTTTCCGCGAGAATTATCATAAGAACAAGATCCTGGTGTAAATAACAAGCAAAAAACAATCAATCCATATCCTTATTTTATGAAACTTCCATTTTTAGCAGCGATCCTTGCACTGGCAGCCTCTTGCGCACCATCGGCCAAGCAGGAAAACGCTCCTTTCGTCACTGTCCGTGATGGTCATTTCTATCAGGGAGAGAAAGAATACCGTTACGTAGGTACCAATTTCTGGTATGGCGCCATCCTGGCCTCTGAAGGTCGCGGTGGTAATCGTGAGCGCTTGATTCAGGAACTTGATGACATGAAGCAGATCGGTATCGACAATGTCCGTGTTCTTGTAGGTGGTGATGGTCGTGAAGGTATTCCAAGCCACATTGCGCCGAAACTTCAGCTTGAGCCAGGTGTCTATAACGATACGATCCTCCAGGGTCTCGATTACCTCATGGTAGAGCTCGAAAAGCGAGAGATGAAGGCTATTCTATATTTCAATAATGCATGGGAATGGTCAGGTGGCTATGGTGCATACCTTGACTGGGTAGGCTTTTCTGCCGACGTATATTCTAGTGACGATCAGGGAACTCCAGGTCCTGACGGCCGTCTCATGAAGCATTTTGACCGCACTCCAGTACCAACGCTTGAAGGCTGGTACGAGTATATGCAGTATGCAGGTAATTTCATCCTCAACGATTCTGCCAAAGCGCTGGCTGCGAATCACGTACGTAACATCGTAACTCGTGTCAACACGCTCAATGGTCAGCCATACGCAGAGTCTCCTGCACTTATGGCATGGGAGATAGCCAACGAGCCACGCGCTTTTGGTACAGAGGCCTCTCACAAGGCCAAGTTTGTAGAGTGGATTGACGAACAGTCGACCTTGATCAAGAGCCTTGACCCTAATCATCTGGTTACTACGGGCAGTGAGGGCCGCAATGGTTGTGAGGAAGACATGGAGCTTTTCAATGCCATCCATACCCTGCCAAATATCGATTATGCTTGTATTCACATCTGGCCAAATAACTGGGGATGGCTTGGCAAGTTCGACCAGAACTATGACGCAGACAAAACCATCGCTGCAGATGCTCCAGATCCTATCGTTGACAAGGTAGGTGAAGCGTGTGAGAAGACGCTGGCTTACATCGACGAAGCGTACAGCTATATGCAGAAGGCTGGCCGTCCGATGGTTCTTGAGGAGTTCGGTTATCCACGTGACCGCTTCCTCTTCACTCCTGGCTCTCCTACTAAAGGCCGTGACACCTATTATAAATATGTGTTCTCTATCATCCGCGACAGCGGCAAGATCGCTGGCTGCAATTTCTGGGGATGGGGAGGCCGTGCCAACGTCAAGAACGTTATCTGGCAGCCATACGATGACTATGTATGTGATCCTGCACAAGAAGAGCAAGGCCTGAACTCTGTCTTCGCTTGCGATACCACGACGCTGGCTATCATCCGCGAGATGGTAGATAGTCTTTAATCTGACATTACGTTCCTGTTGTCAGTTTTATTCTGCTATGATTTCAACATCACGTACGCGATGTTGAAATTCATCACTTCAGAGTCTAACACTACGGACGTAGTGTTGGTATTCACGACCTAGGAGTCTAACACTACGGACGCAGTGTTGGTATTCACGACCTAGAAATTTAACACTACGGACGCAGTGTTGGTTTTCACAACCTTGAAATTTACCACAGCGGACGTAGTGTTAAATTTTTACTTACAAATATACAAATTCGATTATTTTGAGAAGACTTTTGCAAACTCGTCGGCACTGATTTTTACTGGTTCGATCATGTACTCAGGACGGTTGTAGCACTTCAGACGATAAGTGTTCTGCTCTGGATCTTCCTGAGGAAGCAAGAAAGCTTTCTCAACCTTTCCATCGTGGAAGTATGAGAAATAGAGACGGCTGTAGTTGCCATCGATACGACGAGAAGAGCACATGATCCATTTCCCGTTGCTCGACCAGGAAGGATAGGTATCTGCTGCACCTTCGCTGTTAAAGTTGGTAAGATCAAGGAATGGAGAGTTTTCTGCCTCAGGATCATTCACAAGTGGGAGCTGTTCGTCAAGCTTCACACAGAAAACGTCGGCATCGCTATGTCTCGTATGGAAACAGCCGTATTGACCCTCAGGGAACAGCATGTAGTGACCGTCAGGACTGATACGAGGCAAGGTTGCACTCCTGTTTTTCGATGCTGCATCATAGACGAGTTCCTCTTCTCCGAAACTGAGCGTAGCTGCATCAAATGACTTGCGATATAAGTTGTATTGTATTTTCTCGTAGGTCACACGGATGTCCTCACCCTTTATCTCTTCAGGAAGCGATACCGATTTACAGTAATAGAGGTACTGTCCATCTGGAGACCAGGTAGGGTAGACCTCAAGCAGTTCAGGATCGTTGGCTACGACTATCACAGAGTCTGTTGCAATATCGTATAGAATCATGTCACTTCCTAGATCATAAACCTCAATCTTGTCAGGATGTGCTGTGTAGAAAGCCTGGCGAGTCAGGTTTGTTGAGAATGCGATAAGCTTCTCGGTAGGATGCCATGAAGGATAGACACCTGATGAAATGGTGTAATCTCGCTTCAGGTTTACGCTTGAGATCTCGCCATCATTCACAATAACAGTTCTTGCATTCGATAGACGCACATGGAAGAGCATATTATCGGTCTTGTAGTTCTGATAGCTATGGCAGTTGATACACTGACCTTTTGCTCTGTCGATACTTGTAAGCTCGTTGTTGAAAATCTCCGACTCTTCAAACGAGGTAAGATTACGCTGGGCAATGGACATATAGCTCCATGCTACGTAGGTCGGATCCACTAGACGGTATGACACGTATTCGTCGATGGGATCTGGGGCCACGTGTATCTCAAATGGACTGAACGAGAGCCATTCTCCTGCTTTCTGTCCCCAGACTTCAACCTTGATGCTCTTACCTTTCGATGCATCGAGCATGTCATGCCACTCGGATTCTGGAATCTGGATTTTTACACCCTTTCCGTAAGTCTGTTGTTTACCGTCTGGTGTTGTGAGACGTGCTACACATTCGTTATACTCCTCTGCTGGGAGCATGAAATTAAGAGGTGCAATGTTGCAAGGTATGGTGACGTTGCAATAGTCAGGGAATATAGCTGGCAAGCTCTGTGTGTCCTTGCTCGAAGAAGGTACGTCAGGATGTGCCACACAAGATGTCAGCAGCAGTAAGGCTACTGTCAGGAACTGGAAAAGTCGGATTACAGAGGTTTTTCTCATAATTAATAACTTGTAGCGGTTACTCTTGTGTTTACAAATTTACGACCGAAGATGTTGAAGTACCAATAGGTATCACCAAATGCTTCGCGCATCG
>JAZUIL010000099.1:0-11944 GCA_045642245.1 Bacteroidales bacterium | reverse complement strand
CTCCGTCATTTACGTCCGTCAGCAATACGGATTGGACGTGAGACTGATAGCGTGCATCCCTTTCATCGGCCAGGAGTCACGTTTCTCCGAAGATGATAAGTTCCGGTACAACACACTCCTTCAAGCAGCAGACGAGAAATTAGTCATTGCTCGTAAATACTCGTAATACAGCTACCTTCGCCGTAATGACTTCATGCTCGAACATTCTACCACACTGATAGCCTATCACGATCCATCCCAGTCCAAGGGAGGCACAGCCTACACCATACGCAAGGCTATGGAAATGAAAAAAGACGTTGTTAATCTCTTCTGAGGTTGGCAACACCTTCGCTTTATTCCCTTGTATCTTACAGGTTCACCAGTGATTCCTTGACATATTTCTGGATATACTCTTTTAGCTCAGGAGCATCGATGATCCTGAGTGTTATAGTGTTGAGGTTAGACTTGCTTAGTTACTCTTCCAGAACTTCTCGTTCCAAGAACGCTCGATAGCGTTCTCAATGTCATTAGGCAGATTATGAAAGAAGTCATGACCGACCAGTTCCTCTACTTCATCTACGCTCATGGCGTACTGCCAGATATCACCTTGTAGAGGCAATCAAAGAGGGTGATGTTTATTCAATTGACGCTGATGCTTGCATCGATTGTGGTGCTTGTGAAGCTACTTGCCCTAACGAGGCTATCACTGAGGCTTAAATCTCAGTTATCCTCTATCCCTCACTGGGTTAGATTCTGTTATTACAGAAGAATTTTTCACCGAAGCTGGTTCTATTCAAGGACCAGCTTCTTCGTTTTTAAAAGGTCATTCACATTTTTTCACTCAAGTGTTAACGGAGAATCCAATTTTTCTGGCACTTTTCTGTCACATTAATGCAACGATATAAATTGCATTTTTTATCGTATTTTGGCACTTTGCAAAGTGAACTTGACATTTTACGTTGCAAAAATTGCATTCACAATCATTATCACGTGTCAACAATGTAGGACTAGGAAATAAAAATAATAGACATATTATCGAGACAACAATCATCATTATTCAAGTGTCCTGTCCAATGTCCAAGACAGAGACATATCGGACAGAAATGGACGATTGGACACTTTTGGACACTTCAACAAAATGAACCAGTGTCTAAGAACTGATAAATATCTGAAGATTGCGATACAGTCAACGTGCCTGAGTAATCATAGCATAAACAACAATATAATAGAGTTCAAATGTTTCCAAATTTGGAAAGTCCAGTTATTAAATATTACGATAATTCAAGACCTGGCATCTATTTTTGATATCAATATTTCCAGATTTGGAAAATTATTATTATTTTTGCACTATAATATATAAATAATGTAATATGGAAAACAAAAGTCTCGGCGCAATCATTAAAGAGGAGCGACAAAAAAGAAACATCACTCAAGCTGAGCTCGGTCGCAGAATCGGGCTTAAGGCAGCTCGTGTCTCTAAAATCGAATCCGGAGCACCAATAACCCCAGAGGTAGCTTCTTTTATTCTTGGGAAAATGGGATCTCAGTTACAGATTTCCGTAGTCGGATCAGATCAGTATGATGAGAAGCTTTCTGATTTCGTACTGATGTCAATTCTTAGCTTTGCCGACAGCAAGAGGATCTCCTATGAGGCGGCATTTAAATATCTATCCATGTTCAAAGGAATCAGTTTCCTGACTGAACACCACGACATCGAACAGACACTTGGCTTCGATGAGATTGTCTCTGACCTGTCACGTGTATGTTCAAATAATGGAGGTGCATTATGAGACTCTATCATGGCAGCAACCAGCAAATTCAGGAGGTTGACCTGACGAAAAGTAAAAGTCATAAGGATTTCGGACGCGGCTTTTACATGACTCAGGATTTCTCAAGAGCTGTTGCTATGGCTAAACGTACCACCAGCATCGAAGGTACAGGAAGCCCGGAAGTCACTCCCTACCTTTTCAACCCGAAACGGTTACCTGACGATGTCAAGATCAAAGAGTTCAAAGGGCGTACTGCCGAGTGGGCATTATTTATCCTTGAAAACCGAGACAAAACTCGTATTGAACCCTTTGTGCATGACTATGACATTGTGATTGGTCCTGTAGCTGACGCGGTAGTTGACTCCGTACTCCTTGCCTATCGGAAACGGTATAGTGACGACTTTCGCAACCCTGAACATCTGAGAGAACTTGCACCTCAGCTAAAGTTTCCTGGCACAGAGTACATTCAGTATTGTTTCTGTACTCCAAAAGGCATTGAACAACTAAAACTAGATTTATAATGGAAGAGAATATCAAGATCACGTCAATTCTTCAGGCTTTGACCAAAACCGTAGCTGATACATTCAAGCTATCTACCATTGAGGCAATCAGCGCTGTGGCAACGTCTAAGACCGTAGCTCGAATTACTTCAAATCGTAATGCAGAGTATTCTATCGAGAGAGAGACAGAATCCTTACTCTCAGAACTTCGTATGACTACACTTTAATGAGGGCAAACTATGTTGATGTTTGGCTTTATTATATGTCTATGAATCGCTATACTTGTTTTCTTATACTGCTATCCATCAATGTACCTGTTCTCCGAGCCGATGATCCAATTGGTGCGGAACGAATAAGTATGGGGTCAGCTGTCGTACCTGCCGATAATCCTTGGTTCGCACCGACAGCATGGGTATTCTATATCTTTCTAATACCTATCTTATTCTCGTATGGTATGCAGGTTTATCGTTTTCTCAGACACCGAGAGGAACGTGTACGACTGGCAGAGGAACAGCAGGAGATGCACGAACAACATCTGCATTTCGTGGCCAACATATCTCATGAGATCCGCACTCCTTTGACATTGATCAGCGCCCCTCTGAAGGAGCTCATGGCAAAAAATGACCTCAATGATCATGACCGCGACCTACTGGCCATCATGCAACGTAATGTGACGCGACTTAACCACCTGGCAGAGCAGATTCTCAACAACAGCAACCACGGAAAGGATGACCGCGTTTTAGTGGAAACTTTCGGAGATATTAGCGCTTTTGTGGAAAATATTGCCAATAATTTCCGCTTCTACGCTCATGAGAAGAACCTGCGCCTCACCTTCGACACAAAGACAGATGGTGTGCAGGGATATTTTGACATGGAGAAAGTGGAGAAGATCGTGAGCAACCTTATGAGCAACGCCATGAAATATACGCCAGAAGGTGGCGACATCGTGGTGCGTGTGTCTCTGGATAAGTCCAATGCTGTAATCGTAGTCAAGGATACAGGTGTCGGCGTGACAGACAGCCGCCAGCGAGAAATGTTTCGCAGGTTCAATCGACTGGACATGTCGGCACTTAACCCATCGAGCAAAGGCTTTGGCGTTGGCCTGCATTATGCCCAGTGTCTTGCGTTCCTGCATCGTGGACATCTGAGTTACGAACCTAACGTACCGAAAGGTTCACGTTTCACACTGTCCATTCCATATAAGGATGCTATTAGCGAAACGATAGCAAAGGTCGATGAACCTACAGTACATTCATCAGGTATCGAAAACGAAACAGAAGACAACATCATGGTTGGGGAGGACGAAAACCTGGCCATCATCCTGCTCGTAGAGGATGACTATGAGATGCGTGATTATATCAAGATGTTACTTGATGAAGACTATAACGTCATCTGTGCAGGTGATGGTGAAGAAGCGCTTGAGAAGCTGAAACTCAATGTGCCTGATCTGGTGCTGAGCGATGTCGTGATGCGAAGGATGGATGGTTTCGGTCTATGCCAACGAATCAAGGAGAGCCCTGATTACGGCTACCTGCCTGTAGTGCTTCTGACGGCCAAGAGTGATATGGACAACCGTAAACATGGCATCGACTGTGGTGCAGATGCCTATATCGGTAAACCATTCGATCCCTATTACCTGAAGTCTGTTGTGGCAAGTGTCATCGAGAACCGACAGCGCGTGCAGCGTATCATCCGTAGTATGACACATGTGGATGAGGTTATATCGACTAGTGAAGCTGCAATAGAAAGTAACACGGAGCCTCTGATAAGTGAGCGTGACCGAGACTTCCTCACCCACTTCCATAAACTACTGTCCGATCATCTGGAGAATGACACACTCAATGTCAACCAGCTGGCCAGCGAATTGAACCTGAGCTACAGTTCACTCTATGCCCGTGTGAAGGATCTGACAGGTCAGTCGCCACAAGTCTTTCTCAACACTTACCGTATGAATATTGCCATGGAATTGCTGAAGACACACAATTACACAGTATCTGAAGTATGCTATAAAGTAGGCGCATCATCACCTGCGAACTTTGCACGAAGCTTCAAAAAGCAATTCGGAATGGTACCAAGTGCTGTATAATTTTTCATTTTTATTAGCAAATTCTTCAAAAATGAAGATTTTGAATACTCTTTTGAAGAATATGAGAGGTCTGTCCGTAAATAAACACCTATCTTTGCAGCACAAATTCCTTAAAAACTCTAACAGCACAATCCATTATGACATTCATGATGATCCTGGAACTCATCGTAGTTCTTCTTGCCCTCTATGTGGGCTCTCGTTATGGCAGCTTGGCCCTTGGTGCAATCTCCGGTATCGGCCTTGCCATCCTCGTACTCTGCTTTGGCATGAAGCCAGGCACCCCTCCTACTGACGTGATCTATATTATTATTGCGGCTGTAACGTGTGCAGGCATGATGCACGCATCGGGCGGCATGGATTGGCTGATTCAGATCGCCGAGCGTCTGCTGCGCAAGCATCCTGACCACATCACTTTCTATGCGCCTCTGTGTACCTTCTTCCTCACCGTGCTGGTAGGTACAGGCCATGTTGTGTATACACTCATGCCAATTATCTGCGATATCGCATTAAAGAAAGGTATCCGTCCGGAGCGTCCTTGTGGTGTGGCAAGTATTGCCTCGCAGGTAGGTATCACCTGTTCGCCTATCGCTGCCGCAGTAGTAGCTTTCACTACAATCTCAGCTACAAATGGCTTCGATATCACTATTCCACAAGTGTTGATGGTTACCATCCCTGCCTGTGTCTGCGGACTGATGGCTGCCGCCGCATGCTCATACAAGCGTGGACTTGATCTTGACAAGGATCCAAAGTTCCAAGCCCGTCTGCAGGATCCTGAGACCTACCAGTATATGTATGGTAGCAATTCTACGTCGCTCGACAAAGAGATTCCTGCTTCGGCTAAACGAGCTGTGTATATTTTCCTGGCAGCATTGGTCATCATCGTGATCTATGCTACCTTCCAGAATCTGCTGCCAACCTACGAGACAACCAGCGTTGTCAATGGCGAGACAGTGACTAAGACATCGACCTTGAAGATGAACATTGTCATCCAGATCATCATGATTGCCGCCGCTGCACTGATGATTCTCTGTTGCAAGGCTTCGCCCAAGAAGGCCGTAGCAGGTGCCGTATGGCAGTCAGGCATGGTGGCCGTTGTTGCTATCTATGGCATCGCCTGGCTGGCAGATACCTACTTTGCAAACTATATGGACGTAATGCAGAGCGGCTTGGCCGATATTGTCAAGGAGTATCCCTGGGCTATTGCCTTTGCCTTCTTTGCAGTATCAGTCTTAATCAATTCACAGGGTGCAGTAGTTGTGGCTATGCTGCCTCTGGCCTACTCATTAGGTATTCCTGGTCCTATTCTCCTCGGTGTGTTACCTAGCGTTTACGGATATTTCTTTATCCCTAACTATCCTTCTGATATCGCGACTGTCAACTTCGACCGTTCTGGCACCACTGTTATCGGCAAGTATCTGCTCAATCACTCGTTTATGATGCCAGGATTGGTCAGTGTCGTCGTATCAACACTTGTCGCCCTCCTGATCACAACCATAATGTATTAATGTTAGATAGATTAGCCTACTTGTTAAAAAACTGGACACTACCCATCTCTATGCTATTGGGTAGTGTCTGTTATATTGTCTTCACACGTTGTGAATGGGTGATGCCAATAAAACCAGTAATCGTCAGTACGATTCCTTACCTTTTGCCTGCTTTGATCTTTACAATGCTTTTCCTGACATATTGCAAGATCGATCCAAAGGAATTGCGTCCACGTCAATGGCATCTGATTCTGGTTCTTATCCAATTGGTTGAAACCATACTTGCTGCATGGTGGTGTATATCACATCCCGATAGTGAATGGTTGTCGCTGGCAGAATCGTTACTGGCAGTATTTGTGGCACCAATGGCAGCTGTTGGTGCAGTCGTTACGCAGAAGATTGGTGGCAATCCAGCCACAGCCACCACCTACACCGTCATATCGTCACTCTTCACGGCTCTTGTCGTTCCTACAGTCTATCCGCTCGTAGAACCTGGAATAGGGGTCACTTTTCTGACTCTTTTTTTCAGAATCCTTTCTCGTGTATTTCCTACCATCATTTTCCCTTTGTTGTTAGCCCTGCTTCTTCGATGGTATTTGCCTCAAGTTCATCAGTGGACATGTCTGGAAGCCAAGGATAAATCCTTCTACCTATGGGCTGTTTGCACGATGGTCAATACGGCTCAGATTATCCGTTGTATTGCCAGTTCCGAGGGTTCGATGTCTCTTCTTTGGTGTATCGTATTTGTTGTAGGTATGGTAGTCAGCCTGCAGTTCTATATCGGCAAGCAGATAGGCTCACGCTACGATGACCGTATTGCTGCAGGACAAGGTCTCGCACAGAAAAATACAGTACTCTCTATCTGGATAGCCATGACCTTCCTCTCTCCTACTGCCGCCATTGGTCCAGGTGTCTGTTTATTGTGGCAGAATCTCGTAAACTCATGGCAGATCTGGCATCATAACAGGAAAACTCAACACAAACAATAAAAGGCGGGAAACTTAATCTTCTGGACAATGAGGGACATATTCTGATGGAACTGGTAAAATAATAAAGAGGGCGTGTCAAAGTGAAATGGCATGCCCTCCTTCATTTACAGTGAAATTGAGGATCTCTATCTCATCTCCAAAGCAGTATTATTCGATCGCCTCAATGGATTCCAACAGGGTGTCATCCGTTATCACTCTATATCGTTCAAATGATTTGGAGTTCTTCGAGTGACCTGACATAGTTGCTACTACTACTTGGTTCTTACAGGCCTGGAACGTGGTACTGACAAAAGTTCTTCGTGCCAGATGAGATGATACTACTTCATTCAATGGTTTCAATACTTCTGTGTTGGTTTTACAATCTAACACATATACCATGCGAGTTAACCCTGCCTTAGTAAAAATAGTCTTTAGATCCTCATTGTACTTCGACATTGAAGAAACAGGGAAAAGCCTCCCTTTTCTGTCTACACCACGATACTTTTCTATCAAAGACAAAGTGGACTTACTTAATGGCACCCTTGGTTGTTCTGGCATTGATTCTTTCTTAAGTTTTAGAGGTATATATTCAAGAATATTACCTGATATGTTGTCAGAAGTCAAGACACGAAGATCACAGTAGCGACAACCAGTCTTACACTGAAAGATAAAAATATCTCGTTGTATGGCAAGAGATGGCGTATCAGACAAATCCATACCTAATATAAGATTACGTTCTTCTATAGAAATTACAACGGGTTTTCTCACATGTTTTTCCATGCCAAGATCGACAGATGCCAAAGGATTGACCCTAAGAATATGTGCAACCTCCGTCAACCAATTAAGAAATACACACAGTCTTTTCATAGTCGTAATAAGATAATTCTCTCCCCGATTACAGATTTGTTGCTCCAGTACATTTCTTTCCACTGGTATCAGCATATTCGTTTTATCCAATATTTTACCAAACATCCATGGAAACTTTTCCTGTAAACTTTTTTCGTTTCTCATATATTCACGAAAACTGATAAATACAGACTCTGTCAATTGACTGGGCACAAGTGAAAAATCTGTCTTACCTTCGACCAATTGGACAAACAATTCAAAACGTAATAATAAGCGACAAAGTGTTAGATAACATTTAGCTCTAGGTTCTGAAAGATTCCTTTCTTTAGCATATCTGTCTATGAAATTGTAGATGGGCTCTTCTAAATTCATCACTTCAACAGGCGTTCCCAGATCATCGCCAATCTTGTAACGAATCGCCTTTTGAATCTCTTCATATTCAATCATGCCATTCTTGTGTACAATTAGGCCTTCTTCATCTAAAGACATTACAGTCTCAATCCATTCCTTTATTACTTCTTTTTGATTTGATAGCGACACAATGATAACATTAACAAGCCTGTCACAAAAAAGATCCAATTTAATCTTGTCTCGTTTGATCTCCTCTATTTGATCACGGCTAATATCTCTAGACGATAAAGGAGGTACAACTATTTCTCCGTTCTTGAAATAATCAGGATTTACATAGACTGAAGACTTGAAGGACGGACGAAACTTTCTGTCGATTGTTACTCTGACATAAATACGGCTTTTGCCATTCTTAATCTTTGAGGAAATTGTTTTCTTGATACTATACATAGTAATATTATATTGAAAAATACTCAATATAATCTATGCAATTTATGCAATGATTATTGATGCAATGATGTATTGCACTAATTTTAAAAATACTAGTTATAATATCTATTTTTTGGCAATTTTCTGTCACAAAACTGTATTTTCGGCTTACCGTATCCGATGCTATATATCTATTTTCCAACTATTTACAAAAAATATAACATTAAAGGTTTCCACGGCTGTAGAGGCGATCAAGGAAGGTTCAGTTTACACTATCGACGCTGATGCTTGCATCGACTGCGGCGCTTGTGAGGCTACCTGTCCTAACGAGGCTATCACTGAGGCTTAAATCCTTAGTCATCAAGCCTTCCCTCTTATAGGGAACAAAAAAGCCACTCCAAATCAATGGAGTGGTTTTTTATGTTGGTTGATCACTGAACGATCAAAGAAAGACACTGATCCAAGCGGTTTCAGAACTTCTTAATGAGCCAGTCCATAGCCTCACCCTGACCGTAGTCATTGAGCATACGGCACCAGCTGAAGTGACTGAGCATGCCACCGAAGCCATAGGCGTGCATATCATCATCACTGTAAATACGGATGACATCAGACTTTGCACCCAAGCGTTTACGAGCGTCAGTATAAATATAGGTACTGTTCACATAGCAGGTATTATCGTCCTGTGCATGAACAAAATACATAGGCAGGTTAATAAAGGCTTCAATATCCATTGGCTGAGCCACCATGTCATTACCATCCCATTTATAGACGGCCTCATTGCTGCGCCATACAGCTTCTACCTTATTTGTGAATTCGCCCGAGTTAGTTCCTGGCTTCTCACGCAGCACCATGTGGATTGGTACGATAGGATCCATCGCACAGACAGGGATAGCAGCCTTGAAACGTGAAGCGAACTGCATCATGAAGCGCATCGTACAACCTCCACCACTCGATGCACCTGCACAGAAGAGCTTCGAGCCATCAACCTTACCTTCGGCAATCAGCTGATCGATGAAAGCCATCTGAAGCGCGTTGTTACGATCCACAAGCTTGATCTTCTCAGGATCCTCCGAAGCGCTGTATGAATAGTTTGGATTCGCGATGGCAAAGACGAGAGTCGCACAACGCTCGCCATGCTGTGGCAACGACGCGAGACACTTGTTTGCCAGAGCCACGGTCATCATATCCTGATTATATTCACCGCCACCAATCTGCCAGACGAAGAGAGGCACATTAGGAATCACCTGACCGTTCTCATCCTTTGGAAGGTAGAGCATATACTCACGTGTAAGACCTGCATAGGTAAACGAACCCTTGATACAGTCGTCGATCACGTCGATGGTCTTCTCGTCAACGTCACGTCCCGAGAAAGAAAGCTGAGGATTGGTACAGATTACCTGCCAGATCTGCTTCTGCCAACGCTGGTCGCGCTTACCTTCTGCATCGAAAGGCTTAGCCTTGATGGTGAGTACGTTTCCATTGGTTTCGATCGAGATTCCATCATCCTTATAATCATCTACAGGATTGGCAGTACCAGGCTCATAGAGCGTATTTGCTACGTTATTGATGATATCGAAATCCTCTGCCTTAATGTTCTTGAGCAGTTTCTTGTTGGCGACAGTCACTTCAATACTCTCGACGACAGTTCCCCAGTCAGAGACGCTTGTATGTGCCACGACTTTCGTTACACCTTTACCTTTTTCTACGACAGGGACTTCTGCTTGGACAGGCTGCCAGGCAAACTGAGCAAAGAGAGATGCAGGACAGAGAGCCAGCATGCTAAGTAATAAACGGGTTTTCATAATAAAAGAATCAATTTATGTATAACTACTATATTGACAGTTTTTATTTGTGTTTTCTTTGCGCAAATATAGCCTTAATTCCTGATTTCTCCAAATATTGTCAGATTACATTTCATTTCTAACCGTATTTAACAAGGTTTCATTGTCTTTTGCAATGTCAGAGGCCCGTTATAACAAAGATAATGATCAATAAACCTGGTCGCACACAATAAACATATTTAACGCGCGTTTAATAATGTGTTATATGTTTTATAATTCATGTGGTCTCAGGCCATTAATCCCCAACACAATAAAATGAAGACTTCCACCTATATCCACTGCGCAATGGTGTCGTTGCTGACATTATTGGCTACTCCTCAACTTTTTGCACAGTTGTCAAACAGACGTCCTCCGATCTCTAATCATGGATTTGATAACAACAGGAACAAGGACGACGAATATCGCATGTCACACCTCGATGGCTTTGCAGGCGATCTGATCGGACTCGTCCTTCCTCAGCGTCTCATGAAAGAGCCTATCAAAAGCAGTCGTTGGGAGGTAGAAGAATCTTCAAGAGTCAGAGTCGTATCACATACGGCCAACAGCGCCAACGTCCGTCTGCTTTCGTCAGGTACTACGGTGGTCAATTTCAAGTATAAGGTGATGGAGAACGGCAAGGAGCAGTCATACTCCTACCCTTTCACCATCCGCATCCATCGTATCGAACCTGAGATGATCAATCTTCCATCTACGATCTACCTCGGATGGGATGTATCCAAGTATCTCAACGAGCAGGTGAAGCTGATGCCTGAATATTCAGAGAGTCCTCTCAGATTCACCATCGAAGATCCTACGATGGCAGATATCGATGAAGGATACAGCGGTCCAAGGATCATCGGCCGCCAGTTAGGCGAGACCACCCTCTTTGTCGAGACTTCCAACGGTCTTCAGGCCGAAGCTCGTATTGTTATCCAGATCCCAGAGCTCCTGAGTGTAGATATCGAAGCTGACGAGAAGAAAATGAATGTCGGCGAAGAGATGCAACTGTCCGTGAAGCTCTCTCCAGCCAGAGCAGAGGCTCAGTTCCAGTGGAGCAGCGACGAACCAGACATCGTCAGCGTCAATCAGGACGGTGTAGTCACCGCTTTGAAAGAAGGCAAGGCTAAGATCCGCGTCGTCTCAGACAATGGCAAGAAAGACTCAATCACCATTAAAGTGAAGAAATAAAAATAGAGCTGTGTTATCGACACAGCTCTATTGCTTTTCCAGCACCGACCCAACCATTGTAGCCAGTATCGAGTTCGATGACCGTATAACCATGGTTTACGAGAATCTTTGCAGCATTCTTGCTACGCTTTCCGCTACGGCAGTTCACCGCGATCGTCTTGTCCTTAGGTAAGACGGCAAGAGCCTTGGTCTCGAAATCATCTTTCAGCACATCGATATTGAGCGTATTTGCGATGTGTCCCTCAGCATATTCCTCTGGGGTACGTACATCCAGTCGCACGATGCTCGTGTCGGCAATGGCAGCCTCATATTCATCGACCGTCAGGCTTCGGAAACTCTCATTCTGCGCCTTGCAGCCTAAGAAGCCACAAAGTAGTGTTACCAGACTCATAATCTTATACAGTTTCATATTATTCCACTCATTTATTTAATTGGTATGCCAGGCGCTCATCTCCATTGAAACAGTAGATGACACCACAGTAGGTAAAGCCGGCATGATTGATGGCCGTCTGCATCACGATATTGTT
>JAZUIL010000098.1:0-20068 GCA_045642245.1 Bacteroidales bacterium | reverse complement strand
ATTCCTCGTTCGACCCATTGCTGGATATATCGGTTGTCTTCTGCTGGAATCTGCTCGAGCATGGCTAATGCCTGTTCGCATTTATCGTCATCACCTTGCCATTGTGCATAACCTATCAGGATTGGAACGACAGCATTGATGATCAGGCTTCGGACGGTCAGAGATCCTATACCTTTGACTGAAAGAATGCGGCTGATGCTTTCAAGGTCTTTTGCATCACAGACTTCATTGAAAAGGTCTTGGTGTGTCCATAAGAGGACGGCCAGGGCCTTTAGTCGTACATGAGGCTGAGCTTGTGGCCTGACACGACCATATTTCCAACATGAGACAGGAAGTGGTGTAAGAGAGAATTTCTGTCTTAAGAAAGCATATTCTCTCTGTAGTGAATTTTGTCTTTCTTTGGCTAATTGAATTTGTACGGAACTCGCTGATCCACTATTCTCTGAATAATTTTCTGGTGAAAGGTTGAGAAGTCCTGCCTGACCTAATAATAACGCCTCAATCTGAAGTAGATTATCCTTGTGATGGAGAATGCAGGAATAGGGTAGAGAACGAGCTAATCGCTCCATGGCATCACTATTTGTTCCTGTACCTAAACTGCGCGTCAATACTACATAAAAAGCTTCTCTCCATCCATAGAGTTGATCGTTGACAAGATCGCTTACACGTTTTGTCTTTGCTATCATTCGCTGAGTACAGAGAGCTGTTAGCCAATCATGTATCTTGATGTTTGGAAGTTCGCCGAGACGAGGCGTACAGCGTATCTGGCAAAAAGGATCACGATCGGTAAGAAGTTCCTGATGTCGAGCCATGACCTCATCGGGGATATGCATTACTACGGTTTTGACTTGTGTCCCGTCATGCAACATGATAACAGCATCTGCCTGCATGACGACGTGAAGTATGACAGAGTCGTAAGCTCGGTCTTCATTGTGATGATGACGATACCAATCTGAGGCGCGGCAATGCATTTCCACATTTCCTGACCAGAGCATATTGTCAATACGGATTTTTGCATTAAAGAAGTCAGGCCCAGATTCACGATTCCGTAAGCCTGGATGAATGATTTCGATGGGTTGACCGTCGAGCGTAGCAAGACTGTTGAACAGCCTTTGCTGCCAGACATAATACATGAGTTCTTCCATTATAAGATGTTGTTTGGAAAAGAGTGAATGTAAGGGGAATTGGAATCTCTATTTTTATGAAAAAGTGTTTTTGTGAGCCGCAAATATACGTAGATTTCCATTCGTTAGTCAAAAAAAAGATTAAAATTTAATTTTTGAGCCATTTTTTAGGCCAAATCCTTCCATTTTTGATGTTTTTTGTTTATCTTTGCGCCGTTTACACGTACGTATGTATGTTTGCGGGCGCATAAACCCAATTTTTTGAAATAGAAATTTAGCAAAAAACGAATATGAAAATCGCATTGATCGGCTATGGCAAAATGGGCCATATTATTGAAGAAATAGCAGTAAGTCGTGGACATGATGTTGTCTGCACCATCGATATTAACAACCTTGAGGATTTCGAGAGTGAGGCGTTCAAGAGCGCTGATGTAGCGATCGAATTTACAACTCCAAAAACTACTCGTGGCAATATGGCAAAATGCTTGAAAGCAGGAGTGCCGGTAGTCGTAGGTTCTACAGGTTGGTATGATCAGCTTGATGAGGTCAAGGCAGAAGTGGCTGCTGCAGATGGTTCTCTTTTCTGGGCCTCTAATTTCTCTATCGGTGTCAATGTTTTTGTAGCAATGCAGAAATACGTTGCTAAAATCATGAATGCATATCCTCAATATGATGTGGCTATGGAAGAGACTCACCATATTCATAAGCTTGATTCTCCTTCAGGAACAGCTATCACTATTGCTAATGCTATCACTGATAATCTTGATCGCAAGCAGACATGGAAGGAGACTTCTTGCCTCTGGCTCAATGAGGATATGAGTATCAATGTGGCTCGTAATGCAGAGATGAATACAGCTTTTGCTTCACATAAGGATGAAGAACTTGAGGTAGTGGCTTATCGTCGTGGAGAAGTTCCTGGTATTCATACTGTCGTTTATGATAGTGAGGTTGATACTATCACAATGACACATTCTGCTAAGAGTCGTCGCGGCTTTGCTTTAGGCGCTGTCGTTGCTGCCGAATGGATGGCTGATGGTAAGAAGGGTGTTTATACAATGACAGATTTGATGAAATTTTAAGTAATAACCTGAACCAAACAAAATGACAGGAAACAAGACTGACAACAATTGTCAGCGCGGTTTTGACCGCAAAATGACTCTTGCCGATAAGGTTAAGATGGCTCTTTGGTTGATTGTCCTGGTGCTTTTTGCATTGTGGATGTCTTCATGGATTCCTTTTATATTTGTCCCATTCGTAGTGGATCTTTATTGGATGCACTTTATTAAATGGGATTGGTGGAAAGACCTGAAGAATGGTTTCTTGCGAGGAATCATGTCTTGGGTCGATGCTATTGTGTTTGCACTCTGTGCTGTGTGGATTCTTCAGAACTTCTTCTTCCAGAATTTCCAGATTCCTACAACCTCATTGGAGAAGACAATGCTGGCCGGTGATTATCTGATGGTTTCAAAGTATCATTATGGACCTCGTGTACCGATGACACCATTGTCTTTACCTCTTTTCCAGAACACAATTACGATTGGAACGACAAACCTCGGAAAATCTTATATCGAGAATCCGCAGGTTAACTATCGCCGTATGCCAGGTCTGACTGACATTGAGCGTTATGATATCGTTGTCTTCAACTATCCGAATGGCGATACTATCTGCACAAAGTGTGAGAATCCTGACTATTATAGCCTTTGCCAGACTTATGGTCGTGATAAGGTTTGGAGTGACAAGCGTCAGTTCGGTGATATCGTCTATCGTCCAGTTGATCGTCGTGAGAACTATGTAAAACGTCTTGTCGGTATGCCTGGTGAGACACTTCAGATCATTGATCGTAAGGTCTTAGTCGATGGAAAGGAGTTGCCTGCACCTAAGTACCTTCAGCATTTCTACCTTGTTCTCAGTAAGGGTGGTGCTATCAGCGATACCTATTGGCGTCGAGAACTTGGTGTTTATACTAAGGGTAATGCGAGTACTTTGAGCCCGGATGTATATCAGATTAACGATCCTGGTGTTTATGAGTATCTTGGAATTATGCCAGATAGTGTTTCTGGTGCATACAAGCCACTTTATCAGGTCAACATGACTCGTGAAATGGTTGAGAAACTGGAGAAGAGTGGAAAGGTAGAATGGGTACATGAGATGCCATTGGAATGGGAGCAGCCGGGTATTGTTTATCCTCAGCGCGAACTCAGTGACTGGACAGCAGCTAATTATGGCCCGATCTGGATTCCTCGTCGTGGCGCATCAATTAAGCTTACAGATGAGAATGTTGAGCTTTATGGTCGTTGTATCCGTTCTTATGAACAGAATCTTAAGACAGGAAAGGGTCAAGGTAATTCGTTGGTTCGTGTCGGAAAAGATAGTTATGAACTCAATGGAGAACCTGTCAAGGAATATACTTTCCAGATGGATTATTATTGGATGATGGGTGACAACCGAGATAATTCTCTTGACTCACGTTTCTGGGGCTTTGTTCCGGAAGATCATATCGTAGGAACTCCACTTTTCGTTTGGTTCTCGATTAACCAGGAAACAGGAGAGTGGCGTAAGGATCGTTGGTTTAAGCAAGTCAAAGGTTTGTAATGAAGGTTTTACCAACTGCATATCTGGCTCCGATCAGTTATTATGCTTCGCTTTTTCATGAAACTGAGATTGTGATTGAGGCTCATGAACATTATGTTAAGCAGACGTTGCGTAATAGATGTATTATTGGTACGGATCAGGGACCTCAGACACTTTCGATCAATGTCGTAAAAGGTAATAAACTCAAGATGCCGATTACAGAGATCCTTCTTAGTGATCATGGCAACTGGATGCATAACCATCTTCATTCGTTGGCTACATATTATGGCAATAGTCCTTTCTTCGAGTACTACATCGACGAACTTAAGGAAGTGCTGCTTCATGGTCACGATGGTACTTTGTTCGGATTGAACGAAGCGCTGCGAAAAAAAATCTGTGAGTTTATAGGTTTTGAACCGAATGTGAAGTATAGCGAAGAATGGATGGGAATCAATAATCTTGGAGAAGACCTGATTCTGTCGCAAAACAAAACTCCGCAATACTATCAGGTAGCAGGTTTTGACGGACGGCAACCTTTTATGCATAATCTTAGCATTCTGGATTTATTGTTCAACATGGGAAATGAGAGTCTTCTGGTGTTGAGCCAAATGAATTGATTTCCCTCATTATATCAATCGCTATTCATCGAATTTATCAAATAATGGATCAAAAATTAACTGACATACTACAGCAGATCGGCTATCCTGCAGATCTTCGCAAAATGCCTGTAAGCAGTTTGCCAGATGTGTGCGAGGCGATTCGACAGTTTATCATTGAGCAGGTGAGTGTCCATCCGGGTCACTTCGGTTCAAGTCTTGGCGCTGTTGAACTCACTGTGGCATTGCATTATGTATACAATACTCCTGAGGATCGTCTCGTATGGGATGTGGGTCATCAGGCATATCCTCATAAGGTCCTGACAGGACGTCGCGAGCGTTTCTCTACTTTGCGACAGAAAGGTGGACTTAGTGGATTCCCGACTCCAATGGAGAGTGAATATGATACATTTTCTGCGGGACATGCCAGCAATAGTATCAGTGCCGCGCTTGGCATGGCTGTGGCAAATAAGTTGAAAGGGGATGATCGTAAAGTTGTGGCTGTGATTGGTGACGCCTCTATCAGTGGCGGTATGGCTTTTGAAGGTCTTAACAATGCATCGTCATATCCGAATGATCTTCTCATTGTCCTTAACGATAACCAGATGGCTATCGACCAGAATGTCGGTGCTCTCTATCATTATCTCACCAATATTACCACTAATCAGCGCTATAATCTGTTGCGATATAAGGCTTATAATGTTCTGAAAAAACATAAGCTGGTGGGAGAGAAGTTCCGCAGAGCCTATATGAGATTTGCAAACTCTGTCAAATCATTGGTTAGCCATCGCCAGAATATCTTTGAAGGCCTCGATATCCGTTACTTCGGTCCTGTCGATGGCCATAATGTGGTGAAGTTGGTAAAGACTTTGCAGAAGATCAAGGATCTCAATGGCCCTAAGATGTTGCATGTCTGTACAATCAAAGGAAAGGGATTCAAGCCTGCAGAGGAATCTGCAACCATCTGGCATGCTCCAGGTAAATTCAATCCAGAGACTGGTGAACGTATCAAGGAGAACACGAAGGGTATGCCTCCTAAGTTCCAGGATGTGTTTGGAAAAACCCTCGTAGAACTTGCAGAGCAGAACGAGAGAATTGTAGGTATTACTCCAGCTATGCCAACAGGATGTTCTATGACTTTCATGATGGAGCGATTCCCTGATCGTGCATTTGATGTCGGTATTGCCGAAGAACATGCTGTTACGTTTAGTGGTGGTTTAGCAAAAGAAGGTCGTCTGCCATTCTGTAACATCTATTCTGCTTTCATGCAGCGTGCATTGGATCAGGTGATTAATGATGTTGCCTTGACTCGTCTTCACGTTGTGTTCTGCCTTGATCGTGCAGGTATTGTTGGTGCAGATGGTCCTACACATCATGGCGTTTTCGATATTGCCCAGTTCCGTGCGATCCCTGGAATGACGGTTTGTTCTCCTCTCAATGAACATTGGCTTCGTCGACTTATGTATACTGCTTCATTGAAAGAAGAAGGTCCTTGGGTAATTCGTTATCCTCGTGGATGTGGAAGCATCGGAGGAGATAATGCTGATGGTACACCACTTTGGCAGTGTCCTCTTGAGGAGATTGAGGTCGGAAAGGGTTATTGCCTGCGAGAAGGAAATGGAGATACAGCCATTCTTTCGTTTGGCCCTATTGGTATGGAGGCAGCGAAGGCTATCGATAAGAGCGGTGAGGATATTGCTCTTTATGACATGGTGTTCTGTAAACCTATTGATGTAGAACTTTTGACTGCAATCTTCAAAAAGTATAAGCGAATCGTCACGGTGGAGGATGGAATTGCCAATGGCGGTTTCGGTTCTGCAGTCCTTGAAGAAGCAAATCGCCAGTCATATGCCGGCAAAATCATTCGTCTGGGTGTTCCTGATGAATTCGTAACTCATGGTTCTGTAAGTGAACTCTATCATGATTGCGGTATTGATCATGAGGGGATTCTCAATGCTTTGAAAAAATAATCATTACTTGGATCGTTTCTTTATCGTTTCGAATTGATAATAATCTATTGATATGAAAATCATTGTTGCAGGAGCTGCAGAAGTAGGAACTCACTTGGCTAAGCTATTGGCCAAAGAGAATATGGATGTGGTGCTTATGGATGCTGATCCAGAGAAGATCGCTCAGCTCACATTCATGAATCTCATGACTATGGTGGGTAAGCCTACCAGCATTACTTCTTTGCGTGAAGCTGGTGTCCCGTCTTGTGACCTGTTTATTGCTGTCACTCCAGATGAGAGTATCAACATTCATGCTTGTATCCTTGCTGCAAATCTGGGTGCTCGCAAGACTGTGGCTCGCATCGATGATAAAGAGATGCAAACCGAGGCCAGTGCTGATTTCTATAAGCGTATTGGCATCAGTCATCTCGTCTATCCTGAGATGCTGACTGGTCAGGCGGTAGCTTCTGCCATCATGCGTCCATGGGCTCGTCAGAACTACGTTTTATGCGATGGCAAGCTGCTTCTCGTTGGTGTGAAGTGTTATGAGGATGCTCCGTTGGTCGGTCAATCGATGATAGAAATTGGTAAGCGTCATCATGATCATTTCCATATTGCTGCCATCAAGCGCGATGATGATATGCTGATTCCTGGCGGTACTGACGTGGTTCAGGCAGGCGATCTTGTGTATTTTATCTCAATGCCAGATAAACTCGATGTGGTTCGTCTTATCTGTGGAAAGGGAGAGAAACATATTCGTCGAGTTATTATCATGGGTGGTACACGAATCGGTGTTCAGACATGTTTTAACTTGCCAAAAGACTTAGAGATTCTTTTTATCGAACCAAGCCGAGCTCGTGCAGAAGAATTGATGGAACTTGTTCCTCGTGCTCATGTCATTCAGGGTAAGGCTGCAGATCAGGAAGCTCTCGATTCTGTAAATATTGAGTCTTCTGATGCTCTGGTTGCTCTGGGTATGGAAAGTGGTTCGAATATCCTTGCCTGTCTTTCTGCAAAGAAGATGGGAGTTGGTAAGACTGTTGCTGAAGTTCCAGATGTAGAGTATATCTCTTTGGCAACTAATCTGAATATTGGTTCTGTCGTCAATAAAAAGATTGTCACTGCAAGTTCAATCTATCAATTACTGCTTGATGCTGATAAGACCAACGCCAAGTGCTTCAGTTTGGTTGATGCAGAAGTGGCTGATCTTGTTGCTCAGGAAGGTAGCCGTATTACTTCCAAACCTGTCATGGAACTTTCATTGCCTAAAGGAATCACTTTAGGTGGTCTGGTTAGAAATGGTAAGGGTATGACTGTTACCGGACAGACACAAATCCAGCCAGGAGATCATGTCGTGGTTGTCTGTCTTAATGAAAAGATTGCTCAGATAGAGAAGTTGTTCGTCAAGTAAGATGCATAGTATTAACTGGTCACTCATACGTCACATTTTCGGTGTGTTGTTGCTGATGGAGGCTTTCTTCATGGGCATCTCTACACTCGTGGCTGTCTACTACCATTATCAGGTAGGAGAGGAGGACTGGTTACCTTTATTGGCAACGACACTTCTAACCGGAGTCATAGGTCATGGCATGGTATTGACCAGTAAAAGTTATAGCACAAGGATTACAACTCGAGAAGGTTTCTTGGTTGTGTCTTTTGCATGGTTAGTATTCTGCTTGTTGGGAATGATTCCTTATCTGCTTGTGGGTGTTAGTCCTACGGTTGGTAATGCATTTCTTGAGGCTATGGCCGGATTTACGACTACTGGCTGTACAACAATAGATAATCTGGAAATAGTACCTCATGGACTTATGTTCTGGAGACATCTTATGCAATGGCTTGGTGGTCTTGGTATTGTCGTTATCAGCCTTGCGCTGATTCCGCTTATCGGTACGGGTGCTACACAGGTATTCAGTGCAGAGACAAACGGATTAGGCGTCGATAAACTCCGTCCAAGGATTCAGGAAACAGCACGTAGGCTTTGGACCATTTATTTGGGATTGAGTGTAGTCAATGCATTTCTGTATTGGTTAGGTGGTATGAGCATTTTTGATGCAGTATGCCACACATTCTCTACGATTGCTTCAGGAGGATTTAGTACCCATGGTGATTCGATTGGATATTTCCAGTCATCCTATATAGAATATGTCTGTATTGTCTTCCTGTTTATTACCTCTATAAATTATAATCTATTCTATTTTTTAGGATTGGGTTATTTCAAGTTAACATGGAAGAATGAGGAGTTCCGTTGGTTTACCTATTTTGTTTTTGGTTTTACGTTACTCTTCATGACGCTCAATTACTTGACAAGTACGGGTGTAATTGGCAATATCAGTGATGTGTCTATTCTTGGTGATGGGTCTTGGGAATGCAGATTCCGAACCTCGTTGTTCCATACACTGACCATTATATCTTCTGCAGGGTATCAGGCTCAGTACTTCGATTATGTGGCTTGGGGACATGTTTTCTGGATCCCGACCATGATTATGATGGTTATGGGAGGCTGTTCATCAAGTACTGCTGGTGGATTGAAAGTAGTACGTTTCATCGTCCTTTTCAAGAATGCCAAACAAGAAATATTCCAGGCATTACATCCACGTTCGATCAGTGCAGTTCGTCTCAATGGCCATACGTTAGCTCATAATACTGTATTTAAGATTCTGGCTATGCTTAGCATCTATGCCATTCTCTTGATAATTTCTATATTTATCCTTCAGTGTATGGGACTGACTTTTGAAACCTCCATAGGATGTGCAGTTTCTGCATTAGGTAATACAGGTCCTGCTTTTGGTGATGCTGGTCCTGCATTTACATGGTCTTTCCTTCCTGAGGTCGCAAAGTTTTATCTGGCTATCCTCATGATGGTCGGTCGTCTTGAGATTTTTACTGTCATCGTATTATTCTCTCCAATGTTCTGGAAGAAGTAATTAAACTATTGAAGAGATTATTTGATATTAATTATTGAATCATATATTACCAAAAATGGCAACAAAAGATAAGAAGTCAACTATAAAAGACAATAAGGCAAAGAAGCCAGGTCGCTTTTCACAGATGATGCATAGTGAACGTACGAAGTTCATTATCGGATTGCTGATTATGCTTTTCTCTGCATCACTGGGTGTAGCTTTCTTGTCATTCCTTGTTACAGGAAAGTCAGATCAGGCGTTACTTGAGAATATGCCACTGAGTGCTATTTTTAGTACTGGCAATGGACTAAGTAACTGGGGTGGAACGGTCGGAGCTTTTGCTGCCGAGTATTGTGTCAATCGCTGGATCGGTTTGTCTGCCATTCTATTTGTCATTTTCCTTTTCCGTTTCGGCTTCCGACTCATACAGCATTATAGCATCCGACCATTGTTCGGTGTCTTTGTACGTACTGCATTATGGGCTATCTGGTTCTCAATGTTCTTTGGAACCATTTGTGCAGTTGCTGATGCTTGGTTCGATGCAGGAATGCAATCTCAGTTCATTTATTTGGGTGGAAAACATGGTTACGAACTCTCACAACTTTTGATTGCAAACCTTGGTGTATTCGGATTGATATTGGTACTAGTCGTTACCGGTGTAATCCTTAGTGCATTTGTATTCAGCAGTACGATCGAACGTACACGTCGCATCATTGATTTCATTCCTTGGTTTAAGGTGCGTTATAGCGATCTGCGCAAGAAGGTACTTGAACGTCAGGCAAAGCGTCAGGCAGAAAAAGAAAAGGCTGAACAGGAAGAAGCGGAGAAGATCCGTCAGGCTGCTCTTTTGGCTCAGCAGAATGGATTAGACAACGGTGAAACCGTCGATCCAGAAACTGGAGAGATTAAAACGAACCAGGATCCGGAAGTAATTGATACTCCTATTGTTCCTGAGATTCCGGATACTCCTATCGCTCCGGCTATTTCCGAAGATCCACAAACCATAGACTCGATAGGTGAGACAAAGACAGAACCTTCAACTGCAGATGAAGGTCCTACATTCACTGTTACTACAGGAAAGACGGAGACGGTGGAAGAACCTGTTGCCAAGGATACAGATGATCTCCCGATGGAGGACTATGATCCTACGGCAGATCTCTCACATTATCAGTTTCCAGGATTCGATTTGCTCAAGGCTTATGATACGAGTGTCTCTGTCGATATGAATGAGCAGAATGAGAATAAGGAAAAGATCCGTCAGACTCTTAGTGATTATGGTATCGATATCCAGAGTATCTCAGCTACTGTAGGTCCTACTATTACACTTTTCGAAATCGTTCTTGCATCGGGTACGAAGATCAGCCGCGTAAAGAACCTGAGCGATGAGATTGCTATGTCTATCGCTGCGAAGAGCGGTATTCGTATTATCGCGCCTATTCCAGGTAAGTCGGCTATTGGTATTGAAGTGCCAAATAATAATCCTATGACAGTTTCTATGCGAGACTGTATCGCATCACGTGCTTTCCAGGAGGCAAAAATGGAGTTGCCGGTTGCTTTGGGTAAGACTATTACTAATGAAGTCTTTACTTTTGATTTGGCAAAGGCTCCTCATCTCTTGGTGGCTGGTGCTACAGGTCAAGGTAAATCCGTTGGTTTGAATGCTATTATTACCTCATTGTTATATAAGAAGCATCCTTCTCAGCTGAAGATCGTTCTCGTCGATCCAAAGATGGTAGAGTTCAGTATCTATAAGCGTATAGAGAAACATTATCTGGCGAAACTACCAGATCAGGAGAATCCAATTATTACGGATGTTACGAAGACCGTTGACATCTTACGTTCTCTTTGTGCAGAGATGGAAGACCGTTATGCGCTTGTAGAAGACGCGGGCGTGCGTAATATTAAGGAATATAATGACAAGTTCATCCATCGTCATCTCAATCCAAAGAAGCATATTACAGCACCTATCGGAAGTCGCGAGGGTACTCATCATCGTTATTTGCCATATATCGTGGCTGTTATTGATGAGTACGGTGATCTGATCATGACGGCAGGTAAGGAGGTTGAGCTCCCGATTGCACGTATTGCACAGAAGGCTCGTGCTGTAGGTATCCATATGATCATTGCTACTCAGCGTCCTTCTGCAAAAATTGTTACAGGTATAATCAAGGCTAATTTCCCTGCGCGAATTGCTTTCCGTGTATCTCAGAGTATTGATTCAAGTATCATTCTTGACCAGCCAGGTGCACAGAATCTCATTGGTCGTGGCGATCTTCTCTATTCCTCAGGTAATGTGCCAGTACGTGTGCAGTGTGCATTCGTCGATACTCCTGAGGTCGATCGTATCAACCATTTTATTGCAGATCAGCAGAGCTATCCGACCGCTTTGATATTACCAGAGCCTAAGCTTCAGGAAGGTGAAGGCGGAGAAGATGGAGGTGGCGCAGATGTGGATCTCAACCATCTTGATCCGATGTTCGATGAGGCTGCAGAGATGGTTGTAGCTACAGGTCAGGGTAGTACTTCTATGATTCAGCGTAAGTTCAGTATAGGATATAATCGTGCAGGACGTATTATGGATCAGCTTGAGGCCGCTGGCATCGTCGGTCCATATACGGGCAGTAAAGCTCGTGCAGTATTAGTGGATAGCGACAGTGAATTGCGTAATATTCTTGAAGGTCTGAAGAATCCATAACCGATCATTGTTCCGGATTCAGTTTTACGGTATTGACAATGTGTAAACAATTATTAGTCTTATTTCTGTTAATCTTCACTTCTTCCCAATTGGAAGCAGGTCCGCGTTTGCGAGCTTTACTGAATTGGGTTGATAGTGCAGATGTTGCAGGAACAGACCCTGACTATGTCTTATGGCCAGAAGAAGGCTATATTGCAGCATTCAATACCGAATTTGTTAAGTCCCGAATGTTTCTGGATTTCTCGCGACCTTTGGGAGGAACCAAAGAAGATTTCAATGGTACGATTTCTTCACAACTCACGACGCTTTTCTCGTTAGGCCTATCTTATAGAGGATGGGGACTCAGTTATTCAAAAGATTTTTCTAAGAGCGGAGATGAACAGTTCTCTTTCTGCACTTATGGCCAGACTTATGGAGCTGAATTTCATATTCAGAACAATCATTCCTATTCTGGAATGTTGTCAAGTGTCGTTCATCCAGATATAGAACTTGAAGTAAAACCTGAAGACATCCGTCAAAAACTATATAGGGCGAACATCTATTATGTGTTCAATCATAAGCACTTCTCGTTACCAGCAGCACTTTCACAGACCGTTATCCAGAAAAGAAGTGCAGGAAGCTGGTTGGCATTGATGAGCTATTATCGTTCTGTTCTTAGTTTTAAGGCAGAAGAGTTCTCAAAATTAAAGTCAACACAGATAAGCATCGGAGGTGGCTATGCATATAATTTTGTTTTTGCGCGTGGACATTGTCTTCTGCATACATCTATTATGCCGTCCATAGAGCTCTGGCATTATAATCGTATCTATTATAAGGATTCTAAATCACCTGTATCTCAGAATTTTTCAGTGGATGGACTTGCACATATGAGCCTTGTCTATAATATGTCAAGATATGTTATGGGATGTTCTTCGTACTATAATTATTCTTGGTCAAATTTGTCGAAGCGTTTTTCATTGATCGACCTAAATTGGTCAGGTAGAGTTTTCATTGGAGTTAGATTTTAAATAAAATATATTCTCGTTTGTAAAATTTATATCAATTATTTTGCAAAATGGGGATTTTTTTGTATCTTTGCCCCAATATTATATTCTCTATAATGCATAAACTGATTAACCAACTCAAGACCTACTATTCGTTCGGCATATTTGTGCTGTACATCTTTTTTGTGGGGGTCCCTGCGGGTTGGTTATATTCGTTGTCTGAGAAGAATAAGGCTAAGAATCAGGACAAGTATCATAAACATGTAGCACATTTCTGTCGCCGGTTCTTGCGTCATTATCTCTGTTGTGCAACACATGAGATACGTAATCCATACCATGAGACCTTTAAGACCCCAGCGTTGATAATTGCTAATCATCAGTCTATTCTGGATCTCCCATTTACCATGATGATGTCACCTAAACTGGTGGTTATGACAGGTCAGTGGGTGTGGGAAAGCAAACTTTATGGTAAGGTCGTAAAGTTCTGTGATTATTTCCCAAGTTCATTGCCGATGGATGAGATGCTTGTGCATATAAAAGACGTCATGTCTCGCGGATATTCGGTTCTAATCTTCCCAGAAGGCACCAGATCAGAAGATTGTCAGGTTCATACCTTCCGTCGTGGCGCTTTTCATTTGGCAGAGCAGTTGCGCTGTGATATTATTCCAATGGTTTTATGGGGTACGGGTCGAGTTTTGCCAAAGAATGAGTTTTGTTTGCATGACGGTCATATGGTTCTTGATATTGGCAAACGTGAACGTTTCGATGATGGTGTCATGGGAGAGGGTCATGGTGCATTGACCCGATACTGGCATAAATATTTCCTCCAGCGTTTTGCTGAGCTTGAAGAGGAAAATCTTCCAAAACAGAGTAATTAGTTATTAAATCGATATTAATTCAACAAAAACATAATTCGAGTATGAGTTTCCTTTCTGACAAGGTTGTTCTCGACGGTTTGACATTTGATGATGTCCTTCTCGTCCCACAGTACAGTGAGGTGCTTCCACGTACAGTGGATCTTAGCACCCAGTTCTCACGCAATATTCGTCTCAATGTACCTATCGTTTCTGCTGCGATGGATACTGTTACCGAGGCTACTATGGCCATTGCAATGGCTCGTGAAGGTGGTATCGGTGTTATCCATAAGAATATGAGCATTGCAGACCAGGCTCATCAGGTAAGTCAGGTTAAGCGTGCTGAGAACGGTATGATCTACGCTCCTGTATGCTGTACTCCTAACCAGACCGTTCGTGACGTACTTGGTATCATGGCTGAGTATCATATCGGTGGTGTACCTGTTGTAGTAGGTTCTGATCGTAAGCTCGTTGGTATTGTTACCAACCGTGATCTTCGTTTCCAGAAGGATCTCAGCCGTCAGATTTCTGAGGTGATGACTTCTCAGGACCTCATTACTACTGCTGTTGGTACTACTCTTGCTCAGGCAGAGGATATCCTTCAGGAGCATAAGATTGAGAAACTCCCTGTTGTTGATGCAGAGGGTCGTCTTGTAGGTTTGATTACTTATAAGGATATCACCAAGGCTAAGGATAAGCCACTTGCATGTAAGGATGACAAGGGTCGTCTTCGTGTAGCTGCTGGCGTAGGTGTAACTGGCGACGTGATGGAGCGTGTTGCAGGTCTCGTTGAGGCTGGTGTCGATGCTGTTGTCGTTGATACTGCTCATGGTCATTCAAAGGGCGTTGTTGGTGTTCTTGAGAAGATTAAGTCAACTTATGACTGTATTGATGTTGTAGTAGGTAATATCGCTACTGGTGAGGCCGCTAAGTATCTTGCTTCTGCTGGCGCTGACGCTGTAAAGGTAGGTATCGGTCCTGGTTCTATCTGTACTACACGTATCGTTGCTGGTATCGGTGTTCCACAGCTTTCTGCTGTATATGATGTTGCTAAGGCTCTTCGTGGTACTGGTGTACCTCTCATCGCTGATGGTGGTATCCGTTACTCAGGTGATATCGTCAAGGCTATCGCTGCTGGTGGCTATTGCGTTATGCTCGGTGGCTTGCTCGCTGGTGTTGAGGAGTCTCCAGGTGAGACCATTCTCTTCAATGGCCGTAAGTTCAAGGGCTATCGTGGTATGGGTTCGCTCGATGCAATGGCTGCAGGTTCTAAGGACCGCTACTTCCAGAGTGGTGAGGCTGACGTCAAGAAGCTCGTTCCAGAGGGTATCGTTTCACGTGTTCCATATAAGGGTAACCTCTATGAGGTCATCTACCAGATGGTTGGTGGTCTTCGCGCCGGTATGGGTTACTGCGGTGCTAAGGACATCCCAACTCTCCATGAGACTTCTAAGTTCACTCGCATTACCAATGCTGGTATTCTTGAGTCTCACCCACATGATGTTACCATTACTAAGGAGGCTCCAAACTATTCAAGAGGCGATTAATGAAAAGACTCTATATGATATTAATGCTGCTCCTTTCAGGGGCAGCATTATTTGCTCAAAGTCATGAGGTGCTTATTACCACCAATATGGGTAACATGCGCATCATGCTCTATGATGATTGTCCGAAGACTGTTGCTAACTTCCTGAATAAGGTACGAAGCGGATATTATGACGACTCACTTTTCGGTCGTGTAATTCCTACTTTCATGATTCAGGGTGGTGCTCCTGACAGTAAGACTGCAGGTCCTGGTCAAAGTATCGGTTGGGGAGATGTTAGTGAGGAGATTCCTGCAGAGATTCGCAAGCATCATATTCCAAAGAAAGGTGCTCTCTGTGCTCCACATAGAGAGGGTGTAGTCAATTCTGATATGTCGCAGTTCTTTATTGTAGAAGGTTATCAGATGTCTGAGGCTACGCTTAATAATTGGGAGAAGACTCACAATGCAGATGCACGAAAGAAAGCTAAGAAAGTGGTGATGACTAAGGCTGTCGTCGATAGCCTCGATCTTCTTAAGACTGTCGATGCCAAAATGTACAATCAGTTGGCTCGTCGTGTGAACCATGATATTGATAGTATTGCTCGTAGTTATCCTGGTACCCGTTTCTTCACTCCTGAAGAACGAGAGGCTTACACTACGATCGGAGGTGCATATCACATTTATGGCGAGTATACTTGTTACGGTGAGGTTGTAGAAGGTCTTGAGGTTATCAGCAAGATTGCAGCATTGGAGAGTAATGTTGTCAACCGTCCGCGTACGGATGTCCGTATGAAGATTAAGGTGATCAAGTAATCCCTAACTATCTAAAATCTCTATTTTTATGATTCGCTTTATGATGACATTGTGTAGACATCTGTTGTTGATTACGTGTATTGCTCTGTCGTCTTCTGTCTTCGCACAACAGAAGATTAATGTGACGTTTGCAGAAGTCGAGGAGGCTGCACAAATGATTATGGATGAAGATCATTTCAATCGTGGTCTTAGTAAGTTTGATATCTGTGCTCGTGTCGGCCAGGTTGATGCAACGAAAGCCGAACTTAACGCTTTGCAGCATAGCCAGTGCAAAGCGTGGACTCAGGCGGAGATTGATACGCTGACCAAATCGTTTTCTCTCCTTGAAGAGTATCTTGCGGCTAAAGGTTTTTCTATTCCTTGTCCAAAAGAAGTCATCATGATCAAAACCACAATGAGAGAGGAGGGTAACAGTGGTGCTTACACGCGTGAAAACCAGATCTATCTGGGACAGAGTATCTTCAAAGCGCGTAAGGATAGTAATGGTAAGAATCTTCCTTCTCCTACCGCAGCTTCTCTATGTCCACTTCTTGCACATGAACTGTTTCATGTGCTGTCTCGAAATGACAAGAAATTCAAGGCTGAGATTTATAAGACAATTCAGTTTACTTGTCTCGATCATGAGATTAAGTTCCCTGCGGATGTCTGGTCAAATCATATCTCTAATCCGGATATCAGTAGCTATGATAGTTATGCCACATTCACTATCCAAGGTCAGCCTCAGAAATGTACCATGATACTTATGGCCAATAAACCCTATGCGGGTGGTACATTTTTTAAGTATATGCAAGTGGCGCTTATTCCTCTAGATGAGGAGTTTAAGCCAGTACAGCAGGATGGTAAGACTTTGGTTTATGGGATAGAGGATGCAACGGATTTTTATGATATCGTAGGTCGTAATACCAATTATGTCATCAATCCAGAGGAATGCTTGGCCGATAACTTCGCTATTGCAGTGACTGGTAATATTTCACCAGATAAGCCTTTGGCCAATCCAGAGATCATTGAACGTATTAGCGAGGTGCTTTCTCATTCACAAACTAAGTAATTCTATTTTTTATCTTATATGGGTACAGACGATTTCGTTTGTACCCATTTTACATTTAAAATAGGACATCATGATTTCGTTTGTACTTATTTTACATCTAAAATAGGACTTCGTGATTTCGTTTGTACCTATTTTACATCTAAAATAGGATTTCGTGATTTCATTTGTACCTATTTTACATCAAAAATAGGACTTCGTGATTTCATTTGTTCCTATTTTAAGGTAAAAATAAGAGATACAAACCATACAGAATAAGAAATAAGATAACTTATGTTTTTTTTGCTATGAAAATTTGCAATTTATATATAAAATATGTATATTTGCAGCGAAAAATCGGAGGAATCTGATAGGGGTGCCGGTCATTGACCTGGCTGAGATTATACCCATTGACCTGATGCAGGTAATGCTGCCGTAGGAAATGCTTATTTTCAGAATGATAGATGCTCACCCCATGGTAGATTCCAAGTGGGTGTTTTTTATTTTAAATCGATATGAAAATACAGATCAATAATCAAACGGCAGAGACTAATGCTAAGAATCTGCAGGAATTGGCTGATGAACTTACATTGCCAGCAAAGGGCGTAGCTATAGCTATTGCTAATAAGATGGTTCCTCGTACATCGTGGGAAGCTACGGAACTTAAGGAGAATGACAATGTAGTTATTATCAAAGCAGCTTGTGGAGGATAATGTTACAGTTTATATCTCATTATACTGATACGATCAGTTATCTTGACTCGATACGTCTGGCGCTCGAAGGTGGTTGCCGTTGGGTACAGTTGAGAGTAAAGAATGCAACTATCGATGAACTTCGTCCGATGGCTCTTGAAGCTCAGAAGATGTGTCGTGAGGCAGGTGCGACGTTTATCATAGACGATCAGGTGTCTCTGGTCAAGGAAATCGGAGCCGATGGTGTACACCTTGGTAAGAACGATATGCCTGTGGCAGAAGCTCGGAAGATTTTGGGTCCGGATTTCATCATCGGAGGTACTGCAAATACCTTTGCGGATGTGAAGATGCATTACGAATCTGGAGCCAACTATATCGGATGTGGTCCATTCCGTTTTACGACGACTAAAGAGAAACTCTCTCCGGTCTTAGGATTGGAAGGATATAGAGAAATCGTCGAACAAATGAGAACTAATGGGATCAATCTTCCCATTGTTGCCATTGGAGGTATTACGGCTGAAGATATCCCTGCCATCATGAAAACAGGTGTTACTGGTATAGCACTGAGTGGTACAGTACTCAGAGCAGCTGATCCTGTAAAAGAGATGCAAAGACTACTATCTATGATAGAATGACATTTCTCTGTTTGTAATAATAAAACTTGTTTCTCGATGAACACTAAATAGAATACAATAAAAGATTAAGATATGAAAAAATTAGTAATTGCAGGTCGTGAATTTAATTCACGCCTCTTCCTGGGAACAGGAAAGTTCAGCAACAACCAGCTCATGGCTGAGGCGATCAAGGCCTCAGAGACGGAGATGGTGACTGTTGCGATGAAGCGAATTGAGCTTGAGGATAAGCAGGATGACCTGTTGCAGCATATCGTGCAGAATCAGGGTATTCAGCTTTTGCCTAATACCTCGGGTGTACGTAATGCAGAAGAGGCTGTCTTCGCTGCGCAGATGGCTCGTGAGGCATTCGGTACCAACTGGCTGAAGTTGGAGATACATCCTGATCCTCGTTACCTGTTGCCTGATAGCATTGAGACACTGAAGGCTACAGAGGAGCTTGTGAAACTCGGTTTCGTTGTTCTTCCATATTGTCAGGCCGATCCTACCTTGTGTAAGCATTTGGAGGAGGCTGGTGCTGCTACTGTTATGCCATTGGCTGCACCTATTGGTACAAACAAAGGTCTTCGTATGAAGGACTTCCTCCAGATTATCATCGAGCAGGCTACAGTTCCTGTAGTTGTCGATGCAGGTATCGGTGCTCCAAGTCATGCTGCTGAAGCCATGGAAATGGGTGCTGACTGCTGTCTGGTTAACACGGCTATTGCTGTAGCTGGAGATCCTGTACAGATGGCTGTAGCCTTTAAGGAAGCTGTCATTGCCGGTCGTCGTGCATATGAAGCAGGATTAGGAGCTATCTCAGATTCTGCTGAGGCATCTTCACCTCTCACAGCTTTCTTGAACTAAAAAGCAGACCCTCCCCCGACCCCTCACAAGGGAGGGGAGTGGTTACCTAATATATGTATAGTTTCTGACAGATTTTCGGACACCCCATTATCCATTGTCAGGAGCATAATAATTAATCAAAAGTAGACATGCCCTCATACATTCTACTCCCCTCCCTTGTGGAGGGGCAGGGGGAGGGTCTTATTTATGCCACAAGATAACAAAGCATACGCAAAGAGGGAAAAAGCATACATGCAGGGGCGTCTTTTTCCTGATATCAAGGTAGGTATGACCAAGGTCAACCTGACACCTACAGTAACGAAAGATAAGAATGGCGTACCTCACACAGAGGAGAATGCTCCAGTGTATATTTACGATACCAGTGGTCCATATAGCGATTCTGCATATACCGTCGACCTGAAGAAAGGTCTGCCACGTATGCGTGAGCAGTGGATTATCGATCGTGATGATACAGAGGAACTCAGTGAGGTGACCAGCGACTACGGCAAGATGCGTCTGGCCGATAAGAGCCTCGATCACTTGCGCTTTGAGCATATTGCACTGCCACGTCGAGCCAAGGCTGGTAAGTGCATCACTCAGCTGGATTACGCCAAGGCTGGTCTCATCACTCCAGAGATGGAGTATGTGGCCATTCGTGAGAACATGAACTGTAGAGAGCTCGGTATCAAGAGCCATATCACTCCAGATTATGTATGTGACGAGATTGCTCGTGGCCGTGCGGTAATACCTGCTAACATTAACCATCCTGAGTCGGAGCCAATGATCATTGGTCGCAACTTCCTTGTGAAGATCAACACTAACATCGGTAACTCGGCTACGACCTCAAGCATCGAAGAGGAGGTAGATAAGGCTGTATGG
>JAZUIL010000097.1:0-14569 GCA_045642245.1 Bacteroidales bacterium | reverse complement strand
AAGACCTTCACTCCTTACGAGTGTGAGCAGACCGTCTGGACACGCAACGAGCAAGGTCCAGCAGAGAAGGCTAACCCTACCAAGTACACTGGCTGGAGCACTCGCGTAGTGTTCGATAGTCCTGCCGACGAAGCTTTCTATGGCCTCGGTCAGCATCAGGCCGACGACTGGAACTACAAGGGCAAGAACGAGGAGCTCTTTCAGTACAACACCAAGGTTTCTATCCCATTCATCGTATCAAGCCACAACTACGGCGTCCTCGTCGATAGCTACTCTTTGATGCGCTTCGGTAATCCTAAGGACTACAGCCAGCTTTACGAGCTCTTCACATTGATCGATAAGGACGGCAAGGAAGGCGCTCTCACCGGCACCTACTCAGCTCCTGATCAGGAGACTCTCGTACGTCGTGAGGACTCAATCTACTTCGAGAACCTCAAGTCGGCTAAGAACCTCCCAGACTTCCGCCTCGGTCGCGCCACCGTTACTTACGAAGGCGAGATCGTACCAAAGGCTACCGGCGAATATCGCTTCAGTCACTATTACTCAGGTTATCAGAAGATTTATATCGACGACAAGAACGTCTATACTGAGGACGTAATGGGTACCGGCAAGGAAGGCGACCAGACCATCTGGCGTACCGCTTGGAACCCTAACGCTCGTAAGTTCGCTGTGAATCTTGAGGCAGGCAAGCATTATAAGTTCCGTTTGGAGTGGATTCCTGATGGCGGTGAGGCTTACTGTGGTCTCCGCGCTCTGGCTCCAGTAGCACCAGAGGAGCAGCAGCAGCTTTCGTTCTGGAGTGAGATGACACAGCAGCTCGACTATTACTTCATCGCTGGCCAGAACGCTGACGAGGTAGTCAGCGGTTACCGCACCCTCACCGGCAAGGCTCAGGTCATGCCAAAGTGGCTCCTCGGTTACTGGCAGAGCCGTGAGCGTTACAAGACTCAGGACGAGATCCTTGATGCGCTCGATGGCTTCCGCAAGCGTCACCTCCCTATCGATAACATCGTTATGGACTGGAATTACTGGACACCAGACGAGTGGGGTGCATTCACCTTTGATCCAACCCGTTTCTCTGATCCTAAGCAGATGATCGACAGCATCCACTCGCAGAACGCCAAGATCATGATCTCTTGCTGGCCAAAGTATTACCTCACCGTAGATAATATGAAGGAACTTGACGAGAAGGGTTACATCTATCAGCAGTCAATCAAGGACTCGCTCTACGACTGGCTCGGCTATAAGTACGCTTTCTATGATGCTTATGACCTCGAGGCTCGTCAGATCTTCTGGCGTCAGCTCTACGAGAAGCTCGGCACCATTGGTATGGACGCTTGGTGGATGGACGCATCGGAGCCAAACGTACGCGACTGTACCGATATGGATTATCGTAAGCTCCTCTGTGGTCCTACTGCTCTCGGTTCATCAGATGAGTACTTCAATGCATATTCAATTGTCAACGCCGAGGCTATCTACGACGGTCAGCGTGGCTACGAGACCGCTGTTGAGAAGCAGGGTGTGAAGTTCGACGACAGCCAGAAGCTCCAGCAGGTGGCTAAGTGGAACCAGCAGGGTCACAGCAACGAAGGCGCCTTCTCTCCTGAGAACAAGCGTGTCTTCCTCCTCACCCGCAATGGTTTCGCTGGCGAGCAGCGCTTCTCTACCGCTACATGGTCAGGCGATATCGGTACTCGTTGGGAGGATATGAAGACTCAGATTACTGCAGGCTTGAACTTCTCTATCTCTGGTGTTCCTTTCTGGAGCCAGGACCTCGGTGGCTTCTCGGTTGAGAGCCGTTATGCCAACGCTCAGTATGCTTACGATGCTACTGGCAAGGAGAACGAGGATCTCAAGGACTGGCGCGAGCTCAATGCTCGTTGGCACGAGTGGGGGGTCTTCACTCCAATGTATCGTGCACACGGTCAGTTCCCATTCCGTGAGCCTTGGAACATCGCACCTGCAGGTCACCCAGCTTACGAGGCTATCAAGGGTACCCTCGAGCTCCGTTACCGCATGATGCCATACCTCTACTCATTGGCTGCACAGGTACACTTTGACGACTACACCATCCTCCGTCCACTCGTGATGGACTTCGGTCAGGATCAGAACGTCCTCAATATTGGCTATCAGTTCATGTTCGGTCCAGCCTTCATGGTCAACCCAGTTTATACCTACAAGGCTCGTCAGCGCGAGGTTTACTTCCCAGCTGGCAAGACCTGGTATGACTTCTGGACGGGCAAGGTGGCTTCTTCTGCCGGTGCAGAGACCAAGACCGTCGAGGCTCCATACTCACGCGTTCCAGTCTTCATCCCTTCAGGCTCGATCATCCCATTCGGTCCTGCCATGGAGTGGGCCGATCAGAAGGCCGCTGACGTCATCCGCCTCTATGTTTACCAGGGTGCTAACGGTCAGTTCACCCTCTATGAGGACGAGAACGACAACTACGGCTACGAGGCTGGTCGCTACGCTAACATCACCTTCTCATATAATGAGGCTCAGAAGACCCTCACCATCGCCGATCGCGAGGGCTCGTTCCCTGGCATGCTCCAGGAGCGCACCTTCATCATCGTCCCTGTCAGCGCTGACAAGGCTCAGGCATACGATCCTGAGGCAGCTGGCGTAGAGGTGAAGTACGATGGCAAGGCTCAGACCATCAAGCTCTGATTTCCCTACATATAATATAAGTGGCTGTATCATTTTTCGATGCAGCCACTTTTGTTTCTGCATGTTTTTTCTGCTGTTTTTCGTCGCTTTTTTGAAAAAAATAAAGGAAAATAGTTTCTTGTTATTACAATTGGAATAAAAAATATATTTTTTTGGGTGTCCAATCGAAAAAAAATCCTTCATTATTTCCATTTTACTGCAATTTTTATCATCTTTGCACAGTAATAAGAACCCCCGAGGGAACTTTCCCCTTTCAAAAAACATATAAAAACTTCTTTATCCGATGGCTGGTTTTTTTGGCACTGTCAGCACTTCTCCTTGTATCAATGATGTGTTTTATGGCACAGACTATAATTCACATTTAGGTACCCGTCGAGGTGGTATGGCAACCTATAGTCCAGAGCGTGGCTTTAAGCGTTCTATCCATAGTCTTGAAAGCTCTTATTTCCGTACTCGATTCGAAGATGAACTTGATGAGTTCTTCGGAAACAGTGGTATTGGTATCATCAGCGACACTGATGCTCAGCCAATGCTTTTCAATTCACATTTAGGGCGTTTTGCCATCTGCACGGTGGCCAAGATCAATAACCTCGTTGAGCTGGCTGACCAGCTGCTCGAAGAAGGAATGCACCTCACCGAGTTTACCTCTGGCCGAATCAATCCTACCGAGCTCGTCGGATGTCTCATCGTTAAGGGCAAGGATTTCGTCGATGGCATTGAGAATGTCTTCCGTCGCGTGAAAGGCTCTTGCTCAATGTTGCTCCTTACCGAGGATGGTATTATCGCCGCTCGTGACTCTTGGGGACGTACTCCAATCGTCGTTGGTCGTAAGGAAGGCGCTTATGCATTGACCAGTGAGAGCACCTCATTCCCTAATCTCGGTTATGAGACAGTGAAGTTCCTTGGCCCTGGTGAGATTGTCCGCATCAAGGCAGATTCTTGTGAACAGTTGCGCATGCCAAACAAGCGTATGCAGATCTGTTCTTTCCTCTGGGTTTATTACGGATTCCCAACCAGCGATTATGAAGGTCGTAATACTGAAGTAGTACGTAATGCCACCGGCTTTGCCATGGGTAAGGCAGACGACACAGAGGTTGACTGCGCTTGTGGTATCCCTGACAGCGGTATCGGTATGGCTATCGGCTATGCAGCAGGTCATGGTTGTCCTTATATGCGTGCCATCAGTAAGTATACTCCTACTTGGCCACGTTCGTTTACCCCATCAAATCAGGAGCGTCGTGACCTCGTGGCAAAGATGAAGTTGATTCACAACACTTCAGTCTTGAAGGATAAGCGAGTACTTTTCTGCGATGACTCAATCGTCCGTGGTACTCAGTTGCGCGACAACACCGCTTGCCTTTATGAAGCTGGTGCCAAGGAGGTGCACATGCGTATCGCATGTCCTCCATTGGTTTATGCTTGCCAGTTCATCAACTTCACTTCTTCAAAGAGTGAGATGGAGCTCATTACCCGTCGTATCATTGCCGAGCTTGAAGGTCCAGAGGCAGCACAGAACCCAGAACGCCTAAAGGCATATGCTACAACCGACAGTCCTGAGTATCGTCAGATGACAGAGATTATCCGCAACCGCTTCGGCTTGACTTCGCTCAAGTTCACCAAGCTTGAGGATCTTATCGCAGCCATCGGTCTTCCAAAGGAGCAGATTTGTACTCACTGTTTCGACGGTAGCAGCCAGTTTACCCTGGAGGAGGCTAATCTGGATAATAAGTAAATAATAGATTCTTTGACATAAGAACATAAGAACAATAGTGCTTTTTCGTAAGCGGTTGTTCTTATGTTCTTTCTTTCGCAGATAGTAGTAGTTAATACCTTTTTATGACACTTATTACTGACCCACTCGTTCATGATGCCGGGTATGATTTCGGTTGTTGTCTCGAGCGTCGTCGGTTATCTGCTCTTTACGCGAGTTGAGGCGTTGCAAGATCGATCCGAAAGAGCTGCGTCCACGTCCGTGGCACTTGTGGCTCATCCTGATCCAGTTGGCCCTGGGGTTTGTTTGCTCTGGCAGAATCTGTTCAACTCCTGGCAGATCTGGCACCATAATAAAGTGGTGGCAAATAAAGTATAGAATTTTGTATTATAGAAAGAAATAAAATGGTAAAGAAAGACTGTATCATCATTGTCAGTGGCGGTATGGATAGTACCACGCTGATGTACGAATATCGTGACCGCATTTCTGTGGCCATCACCTTCGACTATCATTCACGTCATGCTGAGCATGAGATCGCTTGTGCACGCTGGCATTGTGAGCAGTTGGGTATCCGTCATTGTGTGCTCGAATTGCCATTCATGGAGCAGTATTTCAAGAGCTCATTGCTGAAGAATGGTTTTGAGGAGATTCCTGAGGGCCATTATGCCGCTGAGAATATGAAGAGCACCGTCGTCCCTTTCCGCAACGGCATCATGCTCAGCATTGCTGCTGGTATTGCGGAGAGCGAAGAGGCTCAGTATGTGCTGATGGCCAATCACTCGGGCGATCATTTCATCTATCCTGATTGCCGTCCGGAGTTCGTTGAGGCCATGAATCAGGCCATCCATGCTGGTACGACCAATGGTGTGAAGCTGCTGGCTCCATATACCGATATTTCAAAGCGCGACATCGCACTTCGTGGCAAAGAGCTCGGTGTGGATTTTGCTCACACCTATTCTTGCTACAAAGGTGGAGAAAAGCATTGCGGCAAGTGTGGTACTTGCATTGAGCGTAAAGAAGCGCTCGAAGGTTTTGATCCAACAGAGTACGAGGTATGATAATGATTATTGAACTTCTGGTAGTACTGCTTGTGCTGTACGTGGGTGTCCGATATGGCAGTCTTGCTCTCGGAGCCATGTCCGGCATAGGCTTGGCCATCCTTGTCTTCGGCTTCCAGATGAAGCCAGGCACACCGCCTACCGACGTAATCTATATTATCATTGCTGCCGTCACCTGTGCTGGCATGCTGCAGGCCGCTGGAGGCATGGATTGGATGATACAGTTGGCCGAGAAGCTTCTGCGCAAGCATCCTGATTCCATTACTTTCCTCGCTCCGCTTAGCACATTCTTCCTGACCGTCATGGTCGGTACTGGCCATGTGGTCTATACCCTCATGCCGATTATCTGCGACATTGCACTTAAGAAAGGCATCCGTCCGGAGCGTCCCTGTGGCGTGGCTTCAATCGCCTCACAGGTAGGAATTACCTGTTCTCCGATTGCTGCTGCTGTAGTTTCGTTCGTTACCATCTCAAATGCCAATGGTTTCGAGGTGACCAATTTGCAGGTGGTTGGCATCAATCTCGCCGCCTGTCTCTGTGGCCTGATGGTGGCGGCACTCTGCTCTTATCGCCGAGGCAAGGACTTGGATAAAGATCCTCAGTTCCAGCGCCGCTTCCAGGACATGGAGACCTATAAATATATGTATGGCAACAAGGCTACACTGCTCGATAAGGAGATTACCAAGGAGGCCAAGCTCTCGGTGTATATCTTCCTCGGAGCCTTGGCTTGCATCATTCTTTTCTCGGTCTGCCAGATCTGTGGTTTTGATATCCGTCCTTCATTCCAGGAGGGTGTCGATGCGGCAGGAAATCCCGTTATGAAGCCATTGGCCATGAACCTCATCATCCAGATCGTGATGATTACAGCCGCTGCTTTCATGATACTTTGTGCTAAGGCGCAGCCTAAGAAAGCCGTCTCTGGAGCTGTATGGCAGTCGGGCATGGTGGCTGTGGTCGCTATCTATGGCATCGCGTGGATGGCCGACACCTTTTTTGGTAATTATATGACCGAGATGAAAGATCTCTTAGGCGGTTTCGTCACGGCTTATCCTTGGACCATCGCTTTGGCCTTTTTCATGGTTTCTATCCTGATCAATTCTCAAGGAGCTACTGTCGTTTCCATGCTCCCGTTGGCCTATAGTTTAGGCATTCCTGGTCCGATTCTCGTCGGCTTGCTTCCGTCGGTCTATGGATATTTCTTTATCCCAAGCTATCCGTCAGACATTGCTACCGTCAATTTTGACCGCTCTGGCACCACAACCATCGGCAAATATTTGCTCAATCATTCCTTCATGATGCCGGGTCTGGTGTCCGTCACCGTATCCTGCCTTGTCGGTTATCTGCTGGTCTCTGTATTGTATTAGCACAGGATGAAATGCCGAAAAGACTAGGTCGTCTTGCATACTACGCTACAGTTCATTTCTCAATATTAATAAATCCTACACTATGGAAAAGAACAAATATCCTCATCTGACCAGCCCGATTACGTTGGGCCGTGTCACTTTCCGTAATCGCATGTTCTCTGCGCCAATGGGAGCGACGGACATTACTGCCGATTGCTGTCCGGGGCCTCGTACCCAAGGTTTCTACGAACTCCGTGCCAAGGGTGGTGCAGCTTCAGTAACCGTCAGCGAGCTTGTCGTACATCCTGAGACCGATGCCAGCCATATGCTGCATCTTAACCTAGAGACCGTCGGTTGCCTGCCTTCTCACGTATTTGTGGCAGACGCTATCAGGCGCCATGGCTCAGTGCCGAGCATTGAACTCTCTCATTCCGGGCAGTACGCAGGTACCTATATGGCCGATAAGAATAAGAAAGCCAGCCTCTGTCAGTGGGGTCCAAGTGATGGCACGCGTCCTGATGGCCGTCCGGTCAAGGCATTGTCAAAAGAGCAGATTGCAGATATCGTCAAGGCTTATGGTGAGAGTGCAGCGCTCTGCAAGCGTGCAGGCTATGAAATGATTATGGTGCATTGTGGCCATGGCTGGCTCATCCATCAGTTCCTATCTCCTTATCAGAATCATCGTACCGACGAATATGGCGGTTCGCTCGAGAATCGTATGCGCCTCTGTAAGGAAGTGCTTCAGGCCGTTCGCGATGCTGTTGGCCCAGGGTTCCCTATCGAGGCCCGCATCAGTGGTAGTGAGCTTTTCGACGGGGGATATGGCATTGAGGAAGGCATCAAGATTGCTCAGGGTATTGAGGATCTGGTAGATCTTATCCATGTGTCAGCTGGTTCATACCAGTTTGGATTCTTCAATACCACGCCACCGATGTTCGATCCTCACGGTGTCAACGTCTGGCTTGCTGCAGAGATTAAGAAGCATGTGACAAAGCCTGTTGCTACGATTGGTGGCCTGAGCGATCCTGCACAGATGGAGCAAATCATCGCAGAGGGCAAGGCCGATGTGGTTTACATGGCCCGTCAGCTGCTGGCCGACCCATTCCTGCCACAGAAGGTGATGGGTCAGCAGGACGATCGTATCGTTCGTTGCCTCCGCTGTTATACCTGTATGGCAGAGCGTCCAGTCACTTTCACCCGTCGTTGCGCTGTCAATCCACTCATTGGCCGAGAGATCGAGGGTATGGAGGTCACACCAGCGGCTCGTAGCAAGAAAGTCCTTGTCGTCGGTGCCGGCGTAGCTGGATTGAAGGCGGCACACACCGCAGCATTGCGTGGTCATAAGGTGATCCTTTGTGAGAAGTCTGATCAGGTGGGAGGCATCCTGAAGTCTGAGCAGGCGATCCCATTTAAATATGAGATGTATCAGCTTGGTCCAACTCTCGAGCGTCAGTGTCTCGACGAAGGCGTAGAGATCCGTCTCAATACGACCGTCACACCAGCGTATGTTGAGGCAGAGAAGCCCGATGCGCTCATCCTTGCCGTGGGTTCAACGCCACTCGTACCACCACTTCCGGGCATTGATGGCGAGAATGTAGTCATCGTTAACAACTATTATCTTGAGAAAGAGAAAGTAGGTGACAGCGTCGTCGTCCTGGGTGGCGGCCTTGCCGGCTGTGAATGTGCAGTTCACCTTGGTCAGGATGGCAAGAAGGTACACCTCGTAGAGATGCGCGACACGTTGGCTCCTGACTGCAACATCCGCAACCGTCCTATCCTTATGCGCAAGGTGGCAGAGTTCACGACGGCTCACACCGAGTATGCGGGTCTTCGCATTACCCCAGAGGGCGTTATCTGTCGCGATAAGGAAGGACAGGAGGTCCTCGTCCCAGGCAAGACCGTCATCTGCGCTGTGGGTCAGCGAGCTAATCGTAAGGATGTCGATGCTCTGCGTCTCTGCGCACCATACGTCCGTGAGATTGGCGACTGTATCCGTCCGGCCAATATTACCAAAGCCATTTACGAAGGCTATCATGCCGCGTTGGATATCTAATGGTCCAAGGAGTTAATTATTTTTTAAGAATACTATACAAAAAACGTCCGAGCGATTAGGCCCGGACGTTTTTGTATATAAATCGGATTGTGAAAACCACACAATCGGATTAGTTACCAACTGCAGTGTTGATAGAGAGCTCGTACTGTGGAACGAACCAGCAGTAGGTTGAGCGGTCAGCTGGAGTTGCAATAACGAAGGTCTCCTTAGAGCCGTTCTTAGTGTGAACGAAGTCCTCTGCACGGCGCCAGATATCGATGCCACGCATACCCTCGCCGAGGAACTCAAGACGACGCTCGTTGTAAACTGCAGTCTTAAGAGCCTCACCGGTGAGAGAGGTTACATCGAGAACGTCATCCTCTGGCTTGATAGAACGTGAACGAACCTGTGCAAGACACTCGATAGCGCTAGCCTCGTCGCCCTTAGCTACATAGCACTCTGCAAGGTTGAGGAGAGTCTCAGCATAACGGAAGATGTGGAGCCAATCCTTGAAGGTGGTTGCATCTGGGTACTTCTGATAGAAGAGACCTTCACCTGGGGTGAAGAGACACCACCAGCGGCTATCCTTCTCGGTAAGGTTGTAACCCTCCTTGCTGTAGATACCGTTACGAGTATCAAGAGTATCGATGGTAGCTACTGAATAGTTGAGGTAGCCAGCTGGGTGATACTGTGAAGAACCGCGGTCGGTATCAGCGAAAGGCATAGAGTAGATGGTCTCCTTGGTTGCGTATGGAGTGCCGAACATATCCTTTACCTTCTCAGAGAGCTCATAGCCCTTGACCTGCTTACCCTCGTCGATAGCCTTGTCCCACTGGTTCATGCCCATGTAGACACGCATACGGAGCATGTGAGCAGCAGCCTGGGTAGGACGAGTGCAATCAGCCTCGCCGTCGCCAACAGGGAGTGCAGAGATGTTCTCGGTGTCGCTCAAGATCTGCTTGTAGATCTCGCCGATGGTGCTAGCAGGAGTAATGTTAGCACTAGCATCAGCGATAGCCTCAGTGTGCATAACGACAGCCTTAGCATCTGGGCTGTAGTTGTATGGCTGAGCATATACGGTGCAGAGGTAGTACCAGCTGATAGAACGAGCGAACTTACAATTCTGGATGTACTGCTCCTTCTTAGCGTTGTCGATAGGAAGGTTCTCGCGCTCCTCGAGGTTCTTAATCATGGTGTTAGCAGCGTTGATAGCTACGTAAGCATACTGATACATATACTTGGTAGGAATCTGACCTGCGTCCATCACGTGCTCGAAAGCAGGCATGAGGGTATAACCGTTGTTACCACCGTTGATAAAGTCATCGGTACGGTTGTCGCCAGCGCTGATAGCATAGCCACCGAGGAAGTACTGTGACTTCATACGAGAGTAGACACCGTTCATGGTAGCCTCGATGCGCTCAGCGTTGCCGTAGATTGCAGCATCGGTCAGGAGAAGATCTGGCTCCTGGTCAAGGAAGCTGTCGCCACAAGAAGTCTGGACGAGAGCAGCTGCTACAGCTAAGATTGCATATATTTTTTTCATATTGAATTCTATTGTTTATGAGTTTTAGAACGATACGTTAACACCGAAGGTCCATGTACGGGTCAAAGGAGTGGTATTCTTGTCGATACCAGAACCTGTATTAGCCTTGTAAGCCAGTGAGCTAACCTCAGGGTCCATACCAGTATAGCTGGTGATACAGAAGAGGTTGGTAGCCTGTGCATAAACGCGGATGCCGCTGATGCCGAGGGTCTTCTGGATGCCCTTAGTGTCGAAAGTGTAACCGATGAGGATGTTCTTGAAACGGAGGTAGTCACCGCTCTCTACCCAATCAGAGATAGCGTTAGCCGAACCGTTAGAGGTGTTATCGCTGTACTCTGGCTTAGCATAGACAGCCTTGTCGCCTGGCTTACGCCATGCCTTCTTATAGAAGTCTTCTGAGTTGTTCCAGAAACGCTGGTCAGAAGCGGTAGCCTTGGTACCGTTGTAGATCTTGTTACCACCAGAGAACTGGAAGAAGAGGGTAGCATCCCAGTGACCATACTTAAGAGTGTTGGTCCAACCACCATAGTAAGTTGGCTTGGTGCCACCAGCAATAACTGGAGTCCAGAGGCTTGAGCTAACCTGCTCGTCGGTGATCTTGCCGTTTACGTAGCGATAGTAGTGAGCACCACCCTGATATACGAGAGCAGCCTGAGTGCCATCGTTGAGGTCAACGATACGACGACCGGTCTCACGATCGATACCAGAAGTTGGGTATACATAGAGCTGAGCCATAGACTTGCCCTCGGTGGTGATGTTGTAACCTGCAACATCCTCAAGGATATCCTCTGCGAGTTCGACAACCTCATTCTTAACAAATGAGATGTTGAAGTTAGAGTTCCAAGAGAACTTGCCGCGCTGCAGTACGGTGCCGCTGAGGCCGATCTCGAGACCCTTGTTCATAGCCTTACCGAGGTTGGTAGAGATAGCTGAGCCGTTGCTAGCATCGTAGATACCTGCTGAGTAAGAGATTGGGGTGGCGAGGATGAGGTCCTTAGACTTAGAGTAGAAGTAGTCAACGTCAATGCTGAGACGGCCACCGAAGAGTGCTGCACTGAAGCCTGCATCGTAGGTGCCGGTCTGCTCCCAACCGAGCTTAGCATCGTTGTAGTTGTTTGGACGATAAGAAGCGCCACCGTTGTAGTATGCTGAGCCATAGAGTGAACGTGAAGCATAGTTGCCTACGCTAGCGTTACCTACAACACCATAGCTAGCCTTGATCTTGAGGTCGCTGAGCCATGACTTAGCTGGCTTCATGAACTTCTCGTCAGAGATACGCCATGCACCGCTGAGGCCCCAGAAGTTACCCCACTGAGTACCGAGCTTAGAAAGACCATCACGACGCCAGTTAGCAGTGAAGTAATAGCGGTTAGCATAGTCGTAAGCGAAACGGGTGATGTAAGAGAACATTGAGCTTTCGCCACGTGAACCGCCACCGGTGTAAGTGAGGTAAGAAGCCTCAGGGAAGAGCATGTTAGGGTCAGCGAGGGTGGTTGCACCACGTGACATGTTGCGGTTCTGGGTGTCAGTAGCCTCGACACCAGCGAGAACGTCGAAGTGATTCTTCTTGATAGAGAAGTTATAGTCAGCGGTGTTGGTCCAGGTCCAGATCTTCTGGAAGTTCTGGTAGTTAGAAGAGCTACCACCACTTGAGAAGCCATCACCACCGTTTGGAGAACGGAATGCAGTACCGAACATGAAGGTCCAGTCAACACCGAACTGGCTCTTGAGGGTAAGACCCTTGACTGGGTTGTACTCGAGGTAACCATTAGCGATGACACGGTGATTCTGAGTCTCAGTATACTGCTCGTCGAGATAGGTAGCAGGGTTGTAGTAGCTGACGTTGAAGTTGTTAGCACCTGAACCTACATAGTGACCAGCGCGAACGTATGGAGTACCGTCCTCATTATAAATAGGTACGTTAGGAGGAAGGATCAATGCCATACGAGAGAAACCGTTGATAGAGTAGATGCCGCTACCACGACCAGCATCGACATGGCTTACCAAAGAGTTGGTATATGAGGTGTTCATACCCAGCTTGATCCACTTGTTAGCCTTGATGGTTGCATTGCCCTTGAAAGAGAAACGCTGGTACTCATCATTTACAGCAATACCCTGCTGGGTCTGATAACCGAGACCTACGTAGTACTGAGCCTTGTCGTTACCACCAGAAACGTTGAGGTTGTGGTTCTGCGACTGACCGGTTTGGAAGAGGAGGTCGGTCCAGTTGGTATCGATGATGTTACCCTTGCTATCCTTCATGAGGTTGTACATGTGGGTGCCGTCAGCGGTCTCATAACCAGAGTTGATACGGCCGAGGGTCTTCATCTCAACATACTGCTCTGCGTTCATGGTCTTGGTGAACTCAGTAGGAACGTTGAGGTTGAAAGCGTAGTCGTAAGTGAGCTTAGCCTTGCCAGAGCTCTGACCATTCTTGGTGGTGATGAGTACAACACCAGCAGCTGCGCGTGAACCGTACATAGCGGTAGCAGCAGCATCCTTGAGGATATCGATAGACTTGATGTCGGCAGGGTTGATATCAGCGATAGGGTTGAAAGCAGTTGCGCTTGAGATGTTATCAGTGTTGATAGGCATACCGTCTACTACATAGAGAGGAGTAGTAGAAGAGGTAATAGAGGCCACACCACGGATGTTGATCACTGGAGCATCACCTACGTTTGAGCTACCAGTAGAAATCATGACACCAGCAGCACGACCCTGAAGCATACCGTCGACAGAGTTACCTGGGACGTCCTTCAAAGCCTCGCCCTTAACCGATGCGATAGAAGAAGTCAAGCTCTTAGACTTGACAGTACCATAAGCCACAACTACTACCTCGTCGAGGTCCTCGAGCTCTGACTCGAGCATAATAGTCATTGACTTGTTAGCAATCTTTACAACACGTGTGGTGAAACCGATGTAAGAAATAGTCAGTTCCTTTTTGTCTGCTGGCACGTTCTTGATTTCGAAACGGCCATCAATGTCTGTAGCGCTACCAATGGTGGTGCCTGAAACAAGAACAGAAGCACCAATGATTGGCTCACCATCAGAAGATGAGAGGACAACACCAGTAACGGTACGGTCCTGCGCCATCAGCATCGTAATACTGATAAACAGCATCACGAAGAGAGATACGAGTTTTTTCATAAACTGTTGGATAAATAACACAAACACTAGTATAATTAAAAAAAATTTGCAACAAAAGAGTAGTAAACAACTATTTTTGTAGGTGCAAAGATACATATTATATTGAATAAATGTTAAATTCTGCCCTCTATTTTTCGCTTAAATAATATCAAATGGGATAGTTTAACTGTGTTTTGCAATGTCAAGATGTTAAAAATACGATTAAAAGATGTCTAAATGAAAGCAAAAGCGCGTATTTGTCTTTCAAAATGAAAAATTATATCAAAATAGTTCTTTTTTTCGCAGAACCAACTCTTTTGCCCAATGGAATTTGCATTTTTTAAATAAAAGTACTATCTTCGCAGCGCTTTTTTTGAAAAGATAAAAAGCACAGATTGAAATAATAAAACCCCATAGATATGAAAATTTTTACCGCGTTATTTATCCTTCTGTCGGCCAGCCTTAGCCTCCCGGTCTTTGCGCAGCAGGAACTACCCGAGTATGATCAGGCCCGCCGTTTTGCCCCTCAGAATGCAGAGGCTTTCGTTCACACGATCACCATTAAGCCGAATTACTTCCCGGGCAGCACCCGTTTCTGGTATAAGTTCAACACTTCGGCTGGCGACGCATGGTATATTGTTGACCCTGCTTCACGCAGCAAGCAGCCATTGTTCGACAATGCAGAGATGGCGGCACAGCTTTCCGAACTGACCCATAATCCGAGCGACGCGCAGCATCTCGGCATTTCTAATTTCCGTCTGCTCGAAGACGGTAAGACGTTTGCTTTCTCTCAGGGCAAGCAGAACTTCAAATACAAGTACCAGAATAAGGATCTGACCCTTGACAGTGAGGAGCAGAAAAAGTCTGCTCCACGCTGGGGTAGCATTTCGCCAGATAAGAAATATGTGGTCTATGGTAAGGGCTATGACCTTTACATGATGACCTATGCCGACTATCAGAAACTTGAGCAGGACCCGAAGGACAGCACCGTCGTGGACATCCGTCTTACCACCACCGGCGTGAAGGATTTCAGCTTCGCCTCTCAGCCACGCAACACCATCAGTGATGGTTCTCCGGTCAAGGAAGACC
>JAZUIL010000096.1:0-10392 GCA_045642245.1 Bacteroidales bacterium | reverse complement strand
CCTGCCAGCATTACTGCGTTGAGGCTCTGGTCGGAATAGAGCAATGCTCTCCAGATATTAGCAGTGAAGAGAAGCAATACGATACCAAGAAGTTCACGCCAGGATAGTTTTTCGGAAAAAGCAAGGCAAAGTACTAAAAGTAAGGCGAACCACCCCAGTACTGGATAGGTGCAAATCGCAAGTATATACCATGCCAGATGCCACTTGCGAGGCGTACAACGAGCCATCCACAAGAGAATCAGCATGATAAGGAAGCCTACCGATTGCGAGAACCAGTAGCCTTTGATTCTGAAGATATAGATCCAATAACCCAGATCGACAATCGAGGTGAGTAGGCAGGCAATAGGCAAAAGCATCAGTGCCATGGCATTTCCTTGCAGACGAAAGGCCTTGACTCCTGCAAAGAATGAAAGTGCCCAGATAGCCACTAGTATGCATGCGCCGACCAATGGCTGATAGAAGAATTGTGCAAGCCATGCTCCTACATACTGTATCAGACCGAATGGCTTCGACATGAGAGCGTCAAAGAATGGAGTTCCTATCAGAAATTCCGAGCGCTCCTGCGCCGTATAGAGTACCTCCTTATTTATATATAATATATACAAGGCAAATCCTATGAAAGCCAGAAGACTCACATAGAGGGGGGTACTTGATGCTTTGCTTTTTGTGTCCATTTTTTTGAATAAAAAGGGTGGCTCATTTGACTGGGCCAGCCCAATAATATATTATACTATTAAGGAATTATTCCTCGTAGTAAATACTGTTGATAGTAACCTTGCCACGACGGAACAAGAGGTCGAGGTCTTTGCCATCACCACCTGCAGCACACGAAGCAGCAATCTCATCGGTGAGAGGGAGCTCCCACAACTGTGCACCATCCTGAATCTCTACTTCATCAGCGAAGACAGGATCCCACCAACCAGTCATGATACGCAACATAGCAGGACCAGCAGGCTCGCCCCAGATACCACCATCAGAACCCTCAGCAACAAGGTCGAAGATCAAAGTCTTCTTGCCGAAGTAAACATCATCTGAAAGATAAGGAAGACCCTTACCCTCGTTATCACTGAAACGGCCAGCAGCAGCATCACCTTGTTCGATTACCAATGGATCACCCTGATAGATGTAATACTTCTCGAGTGGATCAGTAATAGTAGTAACTGAAACTGGATAATCTACAGTGACCTCCTGACCATCGGCACAGAGGCCTGTAAGCTTGATGACCTGATCGCCCAACTTGAGCTTCTTCCAAGCATAGTTACCAAGAAGATCCTTGCCAGCGATAGTCCACTTTGCATTAACTGGAGCAGAAGTGTTACAAGTTACTACGTTGCCATCGAGAACGACGCTTGACGCAGCCTTGAGTTCCTCAGCAGTGATGTGACCGTCATTGCTGATGTCCTCCTGTACAGGATCGCAAGCAGCAAAAGCGCATACTGCTGCAAGCAACATAAATATCTTTTTCATATTATTGTATACTTAATTATAAGATTAATAGAGGTCCTTATACTGAGTCTTAGGATCTGAAGCATCCCAACCTGGGTTCTGCTCGAGGTTACCATTCATAAGGGTAATCTGTGCCTGTGGCTTAGCCAAGAAACCATCAGTAGCCTCATAACGCTCTGTCCAAGAGCTGGTCATGTGACGCATGGTAAGCTTGTTAGCAACATCACCCTTGCAGACGATGAGCTTGCCTTCCTGTGCCTGGAGAGCCTTAGATGCATAGCCACCCTTGGTACCCTTACCAGTCCAACGACGCATATCGTTGTAGCGGAGACCCTCGAAAGCGAACTCCCAGCGACGCTCGTCCTGAACCTGCTTCAAAGAATAGCCAGTCTCAGGGACACCAGCACGACGCTGAACCTCGTTCATGTACTGAGGATCAGCAGTAAGCTCGGTGAGCATCAAGAGAACGTCAGCATAACGCATGAGGTAGAAGTCCTCGAAGTGCTCACCCTGCATTGGGTTCTCAAGAGTACCCTTGAAGGTTTCGCCACCAGCATAGTTCCACCAAGGTGTATCACCGCTGAGTGCATCGAGGGTAACGCCATTCCACTTCTTAACACCGTAGCCAGACTCCTCGCTATCGTCCTTTACGAAGGTGTAACCCTTCAGACCATGTGCAGAGCTGAACTCCTCGTTGCAGTCAATGAGGGAAGCGAGCTTACGCTTGTCAGTATAAGAGTTTGAACCGCCATTTCTTTCTGCAGCAGTCCAGTCGTCCCAGATGTTGCAAGAAGGAGTACCCTGACCCCAGCCCTGGGTGAACGGATATGTGTAGTCACGGTTACCGTTGTCACCGTTTACACGGAGAGCCCAGAATACTGAGAGGTAGTTACAATACATACGACCAGTAGAGTAGATACCACCATTCTCAATGGCTCCATTGATGCCCCAGCGAGAAGCAATCATGAACTGAATCTGGAAGAGCTCCTCCTTGTTGCCGTTACCATTGCCTGGCATATCGAAACAATCGTTGCGATCCATGTCTGCGATGAAGTCATAGTGGTGACCCTCACCGGTTTCAAGAGCTTTCTTGGTCTCATCGTAAACATAGCTGTTAGAGTACTGCCAGAGTGAACGATAATCCTTAACGAGCTCGTACTTGCCATAAACATCCTTGAGATAGTCGGTTACATTTGCCTTGGTGAGTGAACCAGAGCAACCTTCCTGCTCAATAAGAGTAACTGCCTCAGGGCTAGCGGTTGAAATTTCGGTAGCGCCCTTGTAGAAGCCTGCCCAGAACATATAAGCACGAGCGAGGAATGCCTCTGCAACATACTTGTTAGCATGACCAGACTTCTTCTCTGTGCTCATGAGGTTGATAGCAGAAACAAAGTCAGAGAAAATCTGAGGATAGATGGCCGTCTCTGCATCTGCTTGAGCCTCCATCTCTGGAGTAATGGTAGTAGAGGTGATCAGAGGTACGTCTCCAAACAACTGGGTGAGCCACAAGGTGTAGAGACCACGCATGAAGTAACCCTCACCGAGGAGCTGGTTACGCTTTGCCTCCTTACCTGCCCAATTGACGTTGTCGATGGTCTCAATCTGGTTGTTGGCACGGTTGATACCGCCATAAAGAAGGATGAATGGTGTCTCATACTGGTTTACATTCATCTCTACAAGATAATGGAGAGCCTTTACCTTGTTGTCCTGGAGACCACCAGCACCATAGCAGTTGTCAGACATTACCTCCCACCAGTAGAAAATATTCTGGTTGTCAGCATCGCCACCACCCATGGTGTTCATGATAGAGTAGGTAGCTGCATTCAAAGCCTCAACATCTGCAACCTTACCTGGGAAGGTAGCCTGAGTAGCATCAGTCACACGTGGATCGGTATCCAGCATGTCATCACAAGCAGTGAATGATACTGCTGACAGTAAAGCTACTGTTGATAAAATATATTTTTTCATATTGTTTTTTTGTTGTTTTGTAGTTTTGTTATTTTGTAGTTCTTATGTTTAACAAAAGAACGTATTAACAAAAGAACGCATTAACAGTATTAGAACTTGAGGCTAGCACCTACAGTCCAAGTACGTGAAGGTGGGTAGAGACCAAGGTCGATACCAGAAGCCCAACCATCAGCACCACCTGCAGAGCCAACCTCAGGATCGAGGCCAGTGTAGCTTGTGAAGGTGTAGAGGTTAGAAGCCTGTACATAGAAGCGGAGCTGCTGGAGAGGACATGCCTTCCAAAGCTTCTTGAAGTCATAACCAAGGGTTACAGCGCTGATCTTGAAGTAGTCAGCATCCTCCATATAGCGGTTAGATACCCAGATAGTGTTAGGACTACCAGTACCAGAGATTTTAGGCTGGGTGTTTGAAGTACCCTCACCATGCCAACGATTCAGGATAGTGGTGTCGTAGTTATGCATCCAGTTATCACCGAATGAACGGTAAGAACGCATGATCTGCATACCGAATGCACCAGCACCGTTTACAGAGAAGTCAAGACCCTTATATGAGAGACCAAGGTTGATACCGAGAGTTACGTCTGGGTTAGGGTTGCCGATCTCGTGACGGTCGCAACCTGCACCTTCAGCATAGGTAATCACACCATCGCCATTATAGTCATCCCAGATAGCGTCACCAGGCTGTGCGTCATCCAGAACAGCCTTGCCAGCAGCGCGAGCTGCATCGATCTCTGCCTGATTCTGCCAGATACCACTGTATGACATACCGTAGAAGTAACCGATTGGCTTACCCTTCTCTGCACGATAGACGTACTCAGTACCCTGTGAGAGGACAGAAGGAGTACCATTGATATAGCCGTTCTCATTAGCAATACGGGTTACCTCGTTCTTGTTGGTAGCGAAGTTTACACCAATATTATAAGAGAAGTCCTTACCGACGCGGTCATTCCAGGTGAGAGCAACCTCAAAACCGGTGTTCTCAACGTCACCACCATTGATATAAGCAGGGTTTGTACCCTGGATAGCGATACGTGGACCTACGATGAGCCAGTCCTTAGTAGTCTTCTTATACCAGTCAAAGTTGAAGCCGAGACGGCTGTCGAGGAAGCGAGCATCGATACCGAGGTCAATCTGCTCAGAGGTCTCCCAAGTTACGTCTGGGTTAGGAACGATGTTAGCGTAAGCACCGGTGTTAGGAGTACCGAACAGGGTTGTCTCCATGCTATCGTCGAACTTATAACCGCTATCACCAGAAGGACCAGACTGAGCAACAGTTGCAAGATACTGGTACTTAGAGATACGGTTGTTACCATTCTGACCCCAAGATGCACGGAACTTCAAGAAATCTAACCAAGACTGGGTGTTCTCCATGAAGTTCTCATTGGTAATTACCCAACCTGCAGATACTGAAGGGAAGAAGCCCCAACGCTTGCCTGCGTTAAATACACTAGAACCATCATAACGCATGGTTACGGTAGCCATGTACTTCTCTTTGTAGTCCCAGTTCAAACGACCGAACCAAGAAGCGAGGTACTCCTCATCATTTGGTTTGCCAGTCAAAGTAGCGTTTGAAAGGTCGGTGCTGAAGTTATTCAACCAAGCTGAATTCCAGTCCTTAAGAGTAGCATACTGGGTCTCCTGCTTAGCAGTGTTTGAACCACCGACATTGTTACTCCATGCCGAGCTCTGGAATGACTGACCCGCCATGACACTGATCTTGTTGCCAGCGATGATTGGGAGATCATAAGTAATAGTGTTCTCAACAGACCAGTTCGAGTTCATCCAAGAACTCTGGCTTACGCTGTATGAGTCTACTGTACCCGAACCAGCTGACGGAGAACGAGGAATACCGAAGTTGCGGTATGCACCAGCGCCCCAACCGAAGTTGAACTGAGTACGCCACTTCAGACCCTTGATAGGCTGGATGGTCATGAATGCGGTAGCGCCAACATTAAGGTTGCGGCTCTCTTGCAATGAGTTGAAACCACCCTTAGTGAGGCCTTCCCATGGGTTGCTGAAGAAGAAGTCATTCCAACCCTGACCGTAGTTAGCGTGATTGTAAATCTCGCCATTATCTGCAAACTGTGGAACGAGTGGAGATGTCTGAAGCAAAGAGTGGATGTAGCTCCAGTACATGCCGTCCTCAGCGAGGTCATGGCTCTTGTTGTAGCCGATTGAGATGTTCTCACCGATGGTGATTGCATCGAAATCCTTAGCCTTCAAGAGAACGTGGTCACTGTTCATACGGATTGTGTGACGGTTGTAGTAAGAAGCCATGTCGCCACCCATGATACCCTCATTGTCAGTATAGGTGTATGAGAGAGCGAACTTAGAACGGTCAGAACCACCAGTCAAGGTGAGAGAGTGGTTCTGCTGCTGAGCGTTGTCGTTCATGAAAGCACCCCACCAGTCGGTACCTTCCCAACCATTCTTAGCCTTGTCAAGAATATTCTGTGGAACATAACCAGCCCAATCAAACTTAGTACCAGAAGTATTAAAACTATATTCATCGATGATAGTCATATACTGCTGAGCGTTCAAGAGCTGTGGACGCTTGTAGCTGTTTGACCAGCCCATAGAACCATTATAAGCGAGTTCAATCTTACCCTGCTTACCCTGACGTGTTGTAACGAGAATTACACCGTTAGCAGCACGTGAACCGTAGATAGCTGCAGATGCAGCATCCTTCAATACGTCGATTGACTCGATATCGTTAGGGTTGATATCATCAATACCACCGGAAACTACACCATCGACTACATAGAGAGGAGCCGAGTTGCCGATGGTACCGAGACCACGAATAGCAACCTTAAAGCCCTTACCAGGCTGTGAAGATGACTGGGTAATCTGTACACCTGGAGTTGAAGATGCCATTGCACCGAGTGCATTGGTGGTGTTGAGCTTAGCGATGTCGTCACCCTTTACCTGTACGGTAGCACCGGTAACGAGCTTCTTCTTCTGAACACCGTAACCTACAACGACTACATCCTCGAGTGACTGAGAATCCTCGCGGAGAGTGATGGTAAGGCCATTAGCAGCCTTAACGGTCTGTGTAGCATAGCCGATGAATGAAACCTCGAGGGTCTCGCCGGCATTAGCGTCGAGTGAGAACTTACCATCGAGGTCAGTGATAGTTCCTCGGGTAGTGCCCTTAACGCGGATATTGGCACCAGTAACTGGCTCACCAAGATCGTCTACAACAGTACCTGTGATCTTCTGGGTCTGAGCCTGGATGGTATTCATCATACCAGGGACAAAGAAGCCAGGAGTACCACTAGCGAGCAATGCGGTTACACCGACTGCGAGCCATGTTTTTCTTGTTTTGATACTCATTGTTTAATAATTTAAATAGGTATATTAATTAATAGGAATAAATTGTTCCTTTTTTCTATGTAGTATTCCTATATTGTTACAAGATTTCTAGTGTGACTTATATTTATAATTAGTGTCTTAATATATATAGTTGTGATACATACAAATCATGTTTTTTGGATATTACTGAATCCAATAAGACAATAATTTTTACAATTTTGTGTTACCTATAATGTGCATTATCGGTAATAAGCGAAAATCTGGACACAAAATAGGCTAGTTATCCTTCGAAAAACAATTATTCCACCGGTTTTGAGTCAACAAATCTGGACTGAATTTGACATTACTCTGCGAGGAAGAAAGCGATAACGAAAAATTATGTTCAAATATTTGGAGGATTAGAAATAAATGAGTAGATTTGCAGCGCCTATGATACAGGATTTAGAAATTAGCATTGTCAAACAGGGGATGCCAGGCATAACCCCTATTATAGGAAGTTATTTGTATGAAAATTGCGTTGTATGTCTTTACAAAGCTGGACATACTGACGGTGTTGCCTTACAAATAAATGGTCTTTGTGATGATAGTTGTATCCTTCATTGGGATGACAAAATCACAGATCAGATGCTTAGAAGCTATCAGGATGACCAGGAAACTACAGAGCAAGGTGCAGTCGGACTTTCTATATTGTTGTCTCAGCAATTGACTGATTTCAATGTCATAGAACGTTCTTGGAAAGGAACTGGTATTGATTATTGGCTTGGATATAAGGAGGATCCATTGTTCCAGCGTGCTGCACGTCTGGAGGTATCTGGAATTAGGACAGAATCAGCGACTAATAATATAGCAACAAGATATGAACAAAAAGTCGATCAAGTAAAACGTTCTGATAATACGATGCTTCCTGTCTATATCTCAATTGTAGAATTTGGTACTCCTAAATGTTTATTCAATACGAAATAGAAATGATGGACACTATACGACAAATACATAATGAAGCTATGGATCTGGCTCAGTTGGCGCAGATTGCGTCACGGAAAGGAGACCTAGAACAGACAGATATTTTGTTCCGTCAAGCTTTCGATAAAGAGCGTGAAGCTGCCATGACAGCTTTTAACAATCACCATCCTCAGCCCGGTCTTTCTATCTTGTTGCAGAGTGCCGCCTACCTTGCAGTCTCTTGCCACCAAATGAGAGAGGCAGAGAAACTGATTGGATTAGCTTTGTCTGGTGAGGCTCCAGAAGAAATCAGGCAAGATCTCAAACAACTTCTTTCAACTCTGGAACCAGAAAACAGCGATCAATACGAGACTTATACTATTCAGATTCCATCTGGCGACAAAGGTATTTTGAATGCATTGAACCTGATGCTGACCCGCTTAGGGTGCTCGATGAAAAAGATCGCGGTATTATAAAAATTGCCACCTTCACTACTATATGCATAGTAGCAAAGGTGGCATTTTTTTGTGTCGATATATTTATCTGACTTTAGTCAAAGTACGTGTATCAGAGAGAATTTCTTTTTCTGCAGACGCTGTATCAAACGAGACTTTAGTTTGTGTAAAATCTGGAGTATTGAATGAGAACAATGTCTCGTCATAATACTTCAGAGGGTTCTTCTGCGGCAAAAGGAATGGTTTTGTAGCCTTGCCATTTTCATCGATTGAAGATAAGAACAGCTGAGAATAAAGACCGTTAGAACGTCGTGATGTGAAGACAATCCAGTGGCTGTTAGCGCTCCAGTTGTGATAACTGTCAGCATCGTTGCTATTAATTTCATCCATCGGACGAGCCTCTCCCGTCTCCAGATCCATCAGCCATTGCTCAGATTCTTTATGCCAGATGCTGAAATATCCATAATCCAAGAGCGTAAACATGAGATATTTACCATCGTATGAAGGCTTTGGCCAGGTAAGGCTTTTATCCATAGCTACGGCATTGAAAAGCGTGTCAACCCTGTCGCCATAAGTTCCATCTTCTGGGTTGAAATCGATGCTACACAGATTGTATTTCTCATCCTTATAATTCATAGGATATTCCTGTTGCTTACAAGTAATGAAATAGAGTTTCTTGCCATCAGGTGAAAAGACAGGGCTATTCTCTGACCAATCCTTAGTCGACAACAGAGAATCCATAAGGATCTCATGTGTATTCGGATTATAGACAAATACATCAGAAGAGGCATCAAATACTTCTATACGATTCTGATCAATGACATGAAAGGCCTGACGAGTGGTATTCGTAGAGAAAGCGCAATATTCGCCAGAAGGATGCCAGTATGGATAGACCATCGAACCACCTAAGACTTCATTGCCGGCTTTGAGTAATTCGCGCTTATCTTTCTGCTGAATCAGAGTAGCGCCATGGTCTCCACGTATATGAAAAACGAACTGATCTGGATTCGTACGGTTTGACGTGTGGCAGTTGACACACATACCATAGACTTCGGTATTGTCAATAATGGTATATTCGTCAAACGAACTTAAATCACGCTGATACAATCCCATTTTGCTATAGACCTCATAACCCGGTGCTATGCGGCGATAGGTCAATCCCCATTCATCAAGTTCATAATCACTGATGAAAATATTGAAATCTTTATACTGTTTCCAGTAGCCATTAATTTTTGCGCAAACCGTAACAACAAGGTTTCCACCTTTGTTTGCTGCGATGAGCTCTTGCCAATCCTTAATGTCAAATTTTGCATAAGAGTGATTAATGTGCAGTTCCCCAGTCTTACTACCTTTGACAATGACATTTACATAATCGACCTCGCCCTTTGCCATGACATTGAAATTCAGTGGTGCTATGCCAACTGGAATAGTTACCTCTGCATAATCAGGAAAAATAGGAGGAAGTTCATCTACCATAGTCACATTCTCTGGAGTGCTATGACATGATGTGCAGATGACGCTAAGGGCTATGAATATATAAGTGAAAAGACGTTTCATTTCAAACTCGATTTTGGGCGCTATTATTATTAGAGCATATACTTTTCAAAGGAAGCAAATTCCTGACTATAAGGGACCTCTTCTTTGATAAGATGCATATACTGCACGAACTTCTCTTTGTTTTTTTCTAAAAGAGGATACAGAAGCATATACTGCATAGCCAATACGTTGTCATAATTTTGCATGAGCAGACGGCCACAAATCTTGTCAATCTCTCTGTCACTATATAGAAAGTCATCGGTTAATCTCATGCGACGTAATCGTCCATACAGCGGATGCTCCAGAATTGCCATCTCTCCATTATCAATCAAAGCTAGAAGGCGTTGCGCCCATTTCTTATAGAAAGTGGTCTTCTCTAAAAGATGAAGATATTTCTGTGCCACACCATACTGACCATTGATCAGATTAGTTTCAGCCAGTCGTCTGATGCAACGGCAGCTTTTAGCATAATCTGGAGAAGCCTCCATGGCCTCAAAATAATATCTCTGTGCGGTATTGATCAATCCGAGTTGGAAAAAGACTTCTGCTGTGGTAAGGGTCGTGAAATGATCTTTAGAGAAAGACGGGAAGAGTCCTTCCGGACCGTTCTGGAAAAAATCGAAGGCGCGATGTCCCATTTGGTTTGTCATGCCAAGAGCTAAGTTCGTTGCACAAACACTCATTGGCAAATCTGGTTGCTTTTTTCGCGCTTTCTGAATAATCTGCTGCCAACGATT
>JAZUIL010000095.1:0-6462 GCA_045642245.1 Bacteroidales bacterium | reverse complement strand
ACCAGTTCCTTCAGCTGCTCATATTGAGGCTTCTCTTCAGGAATAATTACATCTTCGCAACCAGTTGCAATGGCACTATTGAGGGCCAGGAAACCTGCATCGCGCCCCATGACTTCAATGATGAACAGACGTGCATGACTCGTTGCCGTATCGCGAATCTTGTCGACACAATCCATGATGGTGTTCATGGCAGTATCATAGCCGATGGTAGAATCGGTTCCTGCCAGATCATTGTCGATGGTTCCAGGCAAGCCGACAATCGGCACGTCAAATTCCTTGCTGAATATAGTGGCACCTGTGATAGAACCATCACCGCCGATCACAACTAACGAGTCGATGCCATGCTTCTGCATGTTCTCGTATGCCAGTCGTCGGCCTTCTTCTGTCTTAAATTCCATGGAGCGAGCAGTCTTCAGTATCGTACCGCCTCGTGATATGATATTGCTGACATTCGACGTATCGAACTCCGATATGCAATCTTCTATAAGACCTTGATAACCACGACGTATGCCGAAAACTTTCAATCCTGCATAGATAGCACTACGAGTCACGGCTCTGATGGCCGCATTCATTCCAGGAGCATCACCTCCGGAAGTAAGGATTCCAACTGATTTTATTTCAGACATAATAGTAAAACTTTTCTAATTATCATTCTTCAACATCTGCCCACATGACAGGCTTTCGGATACGAAGCACAGATTGTGGGTGCGATGGGATAATAGCCTCAGGTTCTTCTGTTTCCATAATAGACGCTGTCTTGCGGCTCTGGCTATACGCCTCTTCAATCGCAAACATCGCCTTGACTTCTGGTAAACCATCCCTTTCAGATAGCTGTACGTCGTTCCGATTATACCTAAGCTTCTGGAAGAACTTCTTGTCAGGAGCAAAGAAAGAGTATTTACTTACTGTCTGGAGATATACGCCATCTTCAGTCACATCGTTTCGCTCATGTTTCTCGATGCGATCAAGCGTCGTGTATGGCTGCACGTACTCCGACAATACAAAATTCTTCTCTTCGTTGTATTTCAGAATACTGAATCCTTTATCTCCTACAATGGCTAAATTTTTGACGTTAAGCAGTCGATGATCCTTTATTGCTCGAACAGCAAAAAACAAGCTTCCAAATAGGGCAACACCCAGTACCAGCTGTACAAGTGGTTGGTCATATTCGCTATAGAAATCAAGTCCTTTACTAGCTGCGATACCAATACAAACACAGACACATAACAACGCAAGCAGATGATTCATCACACGGTGACGCGAACCATTCCAAAGGTAACGCCCCTTCTCGACTCCTATAGAATCGGGAGCGATCATGTTTTCAAGTGACATCATAAGATTCTGAAAAATAGAAATACCTTAAAATAAATACTAAAAGCACGATAAATTATCTTTTCGTGGTGCAAAAGTATAGCATTTCTTTCAAATAAACAAGCAATCGTCAAAAAATAATCATCAAAAGATATCATTTTGCTTTAAAATGTAATTTTTAAATATCATTATGCGTAGATTTATTTCTATTTTAAAGCATTTTGTTTGCGAAATCATATTTTCTCAAACAAAAACTTGCATTCAACAACAAATCTCTATATCTTTGCACCACTAAAAGAAGAAAACACACGACGCAATGGCGTCATAGAGACTTAATATATAATAGGTGTTAATAATAAAGGTATTTTGTTATGGCTACAGAAAATCTTTCCATCACAGAATTGGAGCAGGTTGTTGTCCGCTTCTCAGGTGATTCCGGCGACGGTATGCAACTTGCCGGAAACATCTTCTCTACGGTATCTGCTACCGTGGGAAACAGTATCTCAACTTTTCCAGATTATCCGGCAGACATTCGCGCTCCTCAAGGTTCGCTTACAGGTGTTTCTGGCTTCCAAGTACACATTGGCTCAAAGCCTGTATATACCCCAGGCGACTTATGTGACGTGTTAGTAGCAATGAATGCCGCTGCACTTAAGACACAGTTGAAGTATGCCAAGCCTCAAGCAACCATCATCATCGACACAGATGCTTTCTTGAAATCAGACCTTGACAAGGCGGCATTCAATACGTCTGACTATCTTGGAGAACTGGGCATCGATCCTGATCGTGTGATTGATTGTCCTATTACCTCGATGGTAAAATTTGCCTTGATGGATTCAGGCATGGACAATAAGTCGATACTGAAATGCCGCAACATGTTTGTCCTCGGCCTTGTCTGCTGGCTGTTTTGCCGAGACATAAATCTGGTATTCAGCTTTATCAAAGAGAAGTTCGCCAAGAAACCTGCCATTGCCGAAGCCAACATCAAGGTCATCCAGGCAGGTTACGACTATGGGTACAACACGCATTCTGGTGCGATGAACGTATATCGCATCGAAAGCAAGGAGAAAGAGGCAGGTCGATATATGGACATCACTGGCAACAAGGCCACCGCATACGGCTTCATTGCTGCTGCCGAAAAGGCAGGTCTCAAGCTCTATCTGGGTTCCTATCCTATTACACCAGCTACCGATGTTCTTCACGAATTGTCGAAGCATAAGTCCCTGGGAGTCACTACCGTCCAGTGTGAAGATGAGATTGCCGGATGCGCTTCGGCCGTCGGTGCTTCCTTTGCTGGAGCCCTTGCCGTAACTTCGACTTCAGGACCTGGCATCTGTCTCAAATCCGAGGCAATGAATCTGGCTGTCATTATGGAACTCCCTCTAGTGGTGCTCGACGTGCAGCGTGGTGGTCCTGCCACGGGTTTGCCTACCAAATCTGAGCAAACCGACCTCTTGCAGTGTCTCTATGGCCGAAATGGAGAATCTCCGATGCCTGTAATCGCAGCAACCTCGCCTACCGATTGTTTCTATGCCGCTTACGATGCCGCACGGATTGCTCTTGAGCACATGACACCTGTCGTATTGCTCACCGATGCCTATATCGCCAATGGTTCGGCCGCATTCAAGTTGCCAGAAATCAATAAGATGTATCCAATCAATCCTCCATACGTTCCCGAATATCTGAAGGGTTCATGGACACCATATATGCGCTCTGACAATGGCACACGCTTCTGGGCAGTACCTGGACGTCAAGGCTTCGAACACATCCTTGGTGGCTTGGAGAAGGATGACAAGACAGGTGCAATCTCTACCGCTCCAGAGAATCATGATCTGATGACTCGCAAGCGTCAGGACAAGATCAATAAAATCATCGTTCCAGATCTCGAGGTCATCGGAGACAAGGATGATGCAGAACTGCTTATTGTAGGTTTTGGCTCTACATACGGTCATTTACGCACGGCGATGGAAGAGATGCGCGCCTCTGGCAAGAAGGTTGCATTGGCTCATTTCCGTTATCTTAACCCATTGCCAAAGAATACGGCAGCAGTGCTTCGTAAGTATCCGAAAGTCGTAGTCGCTGAGCAGAATATGGGTCAACTGGCAGGTTATCTACGCATCAAGGTCGATAACTTCGTACCTGCCCAGTTCAATCAGGTCAAGGGTCAGCCATTCGTTGTCAGTGAGTTGGTTGAAGCATTTAGCAAACTATAAAACAAGAAACAATGGAATTTTCAGCTAACGATTATAAGAAAGGACAGCCACGTTGGTGTCCGGGATGCGGTGACCATGTTTTTTTGGCATCCTTACATAAAGCCATGGCCGAGATTGGTGTTGAGCCATGGAATACTGCGGTGATCTCAGGCATCGGCTGTTCGTCGCGATTGCCTCATTATATGGCCACTTACGGCATGAATACCATCCATGGCCGTGCGGCAGCCATTGCGACGGGTGCTAAGGTGGCCAATCCAGCGCTCACCGTCTGGCAGGTATCAGGCGATGGTGACGGACTTGCCATCGGTGGCAATCATTTTATCCATGCCAATCGCCGCAACATCAATCTGAACATGATTTTGCTCAACAACCGTATCTATGGCCTCACCAAAGGCCAGTACTCTCCTACTTCCCCACGCGGTTTTGTCAGCAAATCAAGTCCTTACGGAACTGTCGAGGATCCATTCCGTCCGGCTGAGCTCTGCTTCGGTGCTCGTGGACACTTCTTCGCCCGTGCCGTTGCCAGCGATACACAACATACTGTGGAGATACTGAAATCGGCCAATGCTCATAAGGGAGCAAGTGTCTGTGAGATTCTCCAGAACTGCGTAATATTCAACGATGGTACCCATGCGTCAGTATATACAAAAGAAGGACGTGCCGAGAATGCCATTTACGTAGAGCACGGAAAACCTCTTATCTTTGGCAAGGATCGTGAGTTCGGCCTAATGCAGCAAGGCTTCGGCCTCAAGGTTGTAAAATTGGGCGAGAATGGCATTACGGAGAAAGATATTCTTGTTCACGACGCTCATTGTGAGGACAATACTCTACAACTAAAACTCGCGCTGATGGGCAATGGTGACGGTTTTCCTATCGCTCTTGGTGTCATCCGCGACGTAGACGCTCCGACTTATGATGATGCTGTGAGCGCACAGATCGAAGAGGTAAAGGCGGCCAAGAAATATCACAACTTTACCGAGTTGCTTGAAACGAATGACATCTGGGAAGTCAAATAATATTATGGTGCAAAATATGACATATCCAATAATGACGGCCGAGGAAGCGGCTCGTCTTATCAAGAATAATGACACGGTAGGTATCGGTGGATTCTCGTCTGTCGGTGTTCCTAAGGTGGTTCCTGCAGCGCTTGCCAGATATGCAATCGACGAGCATGAGGCTGGCCGTGCATTTCAGGTTGGACTTGTAACGGGTGGAGCCACAGGTCCATCTATCGACACCGATCTGACTTTGGCACATGCAGTTAAGTTCCGCACCCCTTTTCAGAGCAATAAGGACATGCGTGGAGCCATCAATTCCGGTGAGGTGCAGTATTTCGACTGTCATCTTTCAATGATAGGTCAGGATGTACATTACGGTTTCCTTGGCAAGATCAATGTCGCTATTGTCGAGGCTTCAGAGATTCTGCCAGATGGCAATTTGATTCTATCTACTTCGGTAGGTATCACACCGACATTGCTCAAGATGGCCGATTACGTCATCGTCGAACTGAACTCGGCTCATGCCGGCAAGCTTACCGGCATGCACGATATCTATGTTCCGGAGATGCCACCCTATCGTAAACCGTTCATGATCACAGCTCCAGGTGACCGCATTGGCACCATCTATGCAGAGGTTGACCCGAAAAAAGTCATTGCCGTTGTAGAGACAAATATGAGCGACCGACAGGCAGGTTTTACTCCTCTGAACGAAGAAACACGTGCCATCGGAGCTCATGTGTCAGACTTCCTGGTCAGCGAGTTGAAACGTGGAGGTATACCTAAGGAGTTCCTTCCTCTCCAAAGCGGTGTTGGTAATATCGCAAATGCTGTGATTGGAGCTCTGGGTGATAATCCTGATGTGCCAGCTTTTTCGATGTTCACCGAAGTGATTCAGAATTCGGTCATCGACCTCATGCTCAAGGGCCGATGCAACTATGTGACAGGTTCTTCTCTCTCATTGACCGACGATGCCCTTGAGACCATGTATGCCAATATGGATGTCTTCGGCCAGCGTGTCCTGCTCCGGTCTCAGGAGATCACCAACCACCCTGAATGTATCCGTCGTCTGGGTATCATTGCTTTGAATACAGCTCTTGAAGCTGACATCTTTGGCAACGTCAACTCAACGCATGTCTGTGGCACAAAGATGATGAACGGCATCGGTGGTTCTGCCGATTTCGCTCGAAATGCTTTCCTAAGTATCTTCACCACTCCATCTACCGCCAAGGGTGGAGCCATATCATCCATCGTTCCAATGGTGACTCACACCGACTCGTCGGAGCACTCAGTACGCGTACTCATTACCGAACAAGGTATAGCCGACCTACGAGGAAAGTCTCCAAGTCAGCGTGCCCGACTTATCATCGAGAACTGTGCACACCCTGACTACAAGCAGTTGCTCTGGGATTATCTGAAACTGTCTGAAGGCAAGGGATTTCACACACCACATTCTCTACAGAACGCATTTCGCATGCATCTAGAGTTTGCTGATAGTGGGGATATGCGCAACACTACCTTTCTGAAATAAATCTGCATATTTGTAATGTTTACTCTCCGTCCACAGGTAGGAAGAAAATCGCCCCTGCCTGTGGTATTTATTATATATAGGTTTATTAATATTTGTGCGTTTTAAGGTATGTATTAAATAAGTCATTATGTTTGGGATTTGTCGTGACGATAAGTCCCATTCTTTTTCTTTTCAAAAAATATTTGCAATCAGCATGACCGCTGCTTGTGAGCCCAATTAAACTATGGGATTTCGTCTCGGTACTTTTTATTGTATTATTATTACCTGTTATTTTCGAATTCCATAACCTCCAGCCCCACCCTTCGCAATCAGGTAAGCCCGATGGAATAAAGCTCGTCGTTGTGTATCTGCCTCTTCATCGTCATTCTTGCCATCCCATCTGAGACCAGAAGTGTCACCACCTCCACCGGCA
>JAZUIL010000094.1:0-36599 GCA_045642245.1 Bacteroidales bacterium | reverse complement strand
TCAAACTCAAACATGAAAGAGTCGTACGTGGTAAAGCCATACAAACGGCTCGACCAGGATGCATTCTTACTCATCTTCCATTCGAGTTTCTGTGTCAATGTCGCACCGAACTGATGCTTTGCAAAGTCTCCTTCATCAATGCCATAGCTTACCGGATTGACTCGATCATCGCGGACATATTTCAGATTGTATGACACAGGTGCAAGCATTAACGAATACACCAACTTCTTATCCGGAGACGTGTACTTATAATCCATACCCAATGAGAGGTTCACCTCCAGAGGTGAGAAGAGCGTAGCCTTCGTCGTCCGGCTGTTCGACTGATACTGATCAAAGAGTGGCGTCTTAGCATAGAGCTGTGTAGAATAGTACCATTTCTTCCAAGCCCTGTAGCTATACTTCATATCGAGCGAGAACACATTGTCCGACACCTTCATAGAGTGTACGGTATCTGCTTGGGTATAGAAACCAGACAGTTTGATGTCTACAAGCATGTCGAACGTCGTGTTAGCCTTCTCGTCATAGCGACTCACCGCGAACTTCTGCTGACTGCTGACCGACATATTGTTCTCTCCACCTTTATACCAGTTATCCGAGAGCGCCGTCTGCTGCATCTGCAAGGTGTGATCACCCTTCCAATGCCATTTATCAGCCTTCAGGACAATGGTCTGACCAAGTCCTTCAAGTGTAGCAACACCTAAATCGAGGTCCGACTCATCCACCAATCTGGTGATCAACCCATTATTACGTGTATCTATAATCTGACTACCCGGTGTCAGGACATCATACTTACGGCGGGCAAACTGGTAACGACGTGGATCGACCGATGCGTATTTGTAGCGGCTGACGATACGCTCTTTGTCCAACAGGATCTGATCGTCATAATGCTGCTCAAAACCATAGAGCGATGCATCCGGACGATTCTCCACTTGGTCCTTTGCAGACATATAATCCTGCAGATGGTAGGTTGTAGTGTCTTCTACGGCTCCCGTACTGACCAGTGGTAGTCGCATATCATAGAGATAATCAGAAGGTTGGGCCTGCCACGAGACTCGTTGAGAGACACGTAGCAGAGAATCCACCTTATGACGTGTCTTCTCCGAAATCGAATGTCCAGATTTCTTGCTCTTCAGAACTGCATGAGCTCGATTCCAGGCATGAGCCACACCTTTCTGCATCTCCTGCACCTGTACATCCGGTTCTGACATGACGACAATGCTATCAGTCACTTCCTGAGCAGGAAGACCGACAGCTATCATGGCAAGGAGCAGAACGATGCAGGTACGATACATTATATATAATATAGGTATGAGACAAGACTACATCGCCAGTGCTTAAAGCACGAGCGATGCAGGGATGCGACGACAGTTATAGTTCGAAGCCATGATCTGGCCATAAGCACCAGCGCTGCGAAGAGCCACGAGATCTCCGCGCTTGGTTACTGGGAGCACCTCATCGGTACCGAAACAGTCAGAAGACTCACAGATAGGACCTACTACGTCATACTTCTCTGTAGCGGAGCCTTCAGCAGCCGAGATGTTCTCGATATTGTGATGAGCCTGATAGAGTGCCGGACGGATCAGGTCGCTCATACCAGCGTCAAGGATCACGAACTTCTTATTGAGACCTTCCTTCACATAGAGTACGCGGGTGATCAACGATCCCATCTGACAAACCACAGCACGGCCGAGCTCGAAGTGCAACTCCTGACCGGCACGGAGCTTCAAGTTGTCTGCATAGTTCTTGAAGTAGGAAGCGAAATCAGAGATAGGATTCTCGTCTGGATTGACATAATCCACACCTAAACCACCACCGACGTTGATGGTCTTCAGCTTCACGCCCCATGACTCCATCTTGTCCTGCAACTCATTGATGCGAGTGCAGAGCATGGTGAATGGCTGGAGGTCGAGCAACTGGCTACCGATGTGGAAGTGCAGGCCGATAAGCTCTACGTTCTTCAAACCGAGAGTATGATGTACCACCATCTCGAGCATCTCCATCGAGATACCGAACTTATTCTCAGACAAACCAGTAGTAATATACTTATGTGTATGAGCGTCGACATTAGGGTTCACACGGATAGCCACCTTAGCTACCTTACCCTTCTGACCAGCCAACTCATTGATGACATCGAGCTCAGGAACGCTCTCCACATTGAAGCAAGCAATGTTAGCATCGAGCGCCAGATTGATCTCCCAGTCAGCCTTACCTACACCGGCAAAAACCACCTTCTCTGCAGGGAAACCAGCCTTCAGACAGGTCTCTACCTCGCCACCGCTCACACAGTCACAACCCAGGCCAGCCTGATTGATGATGCTGAGGACCGTAGGGTCGACATTAGCTTTTACGGCATAGTGAACACAGAAGCCTTCATACTTGCCAGCCTCCGCGTTGATCGTGTCAAGCGTCTGCTGCAACAAAGCGTTATCGTAGTAATAGAATGGTGTCTGTACACCTTCGAATTCTTTAAGGGGAAACATTTTCTTAGTGAGGAGTTAGAAGTTAGGAGTTAGGAATTAAACAGGTGTGCGCTGAGCGACTGAAGCGCCTTCACCTTGTCTTCCTTCTTGATCAGGAGGCTGATGTTGTAGTTACTGCCGCCATAGCTGATCATACGTACAGGCACATCCTTCAACGCCTCAACGACACTACTCTCGAAGCCGAGGTTATCCCACTTCATATCACCTACTACGCAGATGATCACCATGTCCTTATCTACGGTTACCGAACCGAACTTCTTCAGGTCATTGAGGATCTCGTCGAGGTGCTTGTCATTATCGATGGTCAAGCTGACGCCGACCTCCGAAGTTGTAACGAGATCGATAGAAGTCTTATAGCGCTCGAAGATCTCGAAGACCTGACGCATGAAACCATAAGCCAGCAACATGCGGCTTGACTTGATGCGGATCGAAGTGATACCGTCCTTCGCAGCCACAGCCTTGATCTTACCAGCCTCGGTCTCATTACTGATCATGGTACCAGGAGCAGAAGGCTCCATGGTGTTGAGCAGACGTACTGGGATGTTATACATACGGGCTGGGGTCACACAGGTTGGATGGAGGATCTTCGCACCAAAGTATGCAAGCTCTGCAGCCTCATCGAAGTGAAGGTGGCGTACAGGCTTGGTACCCTCCACGAAGCGAGGATCGTTGTTGTGCATACCGTCGATGTCGGTCCAGATCTGGATCTCCTCAGCGCGGATAGCTGCACCGACGATCGAAGCAGAGTAGTCAGAACCACCACGCTGCAGGTTGTCGATGTCACCATAAGCATTGCGGCAGATGAAGCCCTGGGTCACATAGATCTGCTGCTCGCCTACCTCAGCGAGCATCTTCTTGAGCTGTGACTCGATGTAATGGAAGTCTGGCTCAGCGTTCTTGTCGATACGCATGTACTCAAGCGCTGGCATGAAAGCCACCTTGACACCCTGCTGCTGCAGATAGAGATACATCAAGTTGGTGCTGAGCAACTCGCCCTGAGCCACGATGCACTTCTCCTCATAGATGGTGAACGGACGGTTAGCAAACGAACGGATATACTCGAAGATACCCTTCACTACCTCCTTAGCCTTAGCCTGATATTCCTCAGTAAGCAACTCCTTGATCACAGCCTTGTACTTCTGCTCCAGACGTACGATCACCTCGCTGGCACCTACCGCATTGTTCAGACGATAGTAACCCGAGATCTCGAGCAGGGTATTAGTAGTACCCGACATGGCAGAAAGGACAACGATTTTTGACTGGCCATCCTCCAAAACAAGGCTGGCAACGTTCTTGATACGCTCAGCTGATCCCACTGAGGTTCCACCGAACTTGAGGACTTTCATTTTCTTATGCAATAATTAATTTAACTTACAACCTTTCAAAGACATTCTCCCTAACGCAAAAAAGAATGCCATAATTACGCGCAAAAATAGTGTAATTTCTGCATTCTGCCAAATTTTCTAACAAAAAACATGCGCAAAAACATGTTTTATAACATATTTTCGCGCATTTTGTCGTATGAACATTATATAATAATGTGCAAGAAATCAACGTTTCCAGAGATTACTCGCCCTTCACTGCAGCCGGTGTCCAAGCATCGAAGAACTTCTTGACACGAGTCCGGTTATAGCTCTTTTCCTCTTCCAGATACGATGAGTTCTGAATATGCATCACACTGCCATCCTCTCGCAGGATGACAAGTACCGGGAAGCCGAAACGACCAGCATTTGCCAGACGCTTATTAGCGATCTGTGACTTCTCATCCTTCTGCGAAGTATAGTTCACATGGATATAGACGAAGTTCTTATCGATCACCTCCTTGATCTCCTCGCATTCCTCGATGAAGTAGCCGAACTTCACACACCACGGACACCAGTTACCACCGAACTGGCAGATCACATATTTCCCCTCCGCGTTCGCCTTCTTCACCGCCTCATCGATCTGTGCAATCGGATCGAGTGACTCATCATAGAACTTCTTCGCCTTCTGCTGTCCCACAGCCACCATAGTCACCATCACTGCAATGAGCAGGATTGCCAGTATTCTTTTCATATCATTCCAATAAATTCACTGCATTAATTACTATCTTTTTAACTTCCGTCCAAGTCTGCCTTAACAACATTACAGGCATCACATCTTCTTCTGCATCATCAAAATAAAGCAAACTCTTCAAAGCCATAAATTTAGAAGCATTCGGATATTTACTCTGATAAAAATCAAGAATCTGGTTCAAAGAGTAAATCTCTAACATATTAGCAATATCAATAAAATCTTTTTTAGTACCTCGTCCTATTACAGCTGTAACTTTCATTGCCGCTATATCTTCCAAGTGAGCAATACTAATTCCATTCTCCATAATTGGCAACTGACGCCATGGAAATTCAAAATTAACAAAGTCAACCTTTACTCCGTTAACTATAAATATATGGATATTTGCAGAGTCTTGAAGTATGATTACCTTCCCCAATACAGACAATAAATCTGCAATTTTTGCTGTATCAAGATCAATATTGCCCAAAAAATCAAGATCTATAGATTTACGATGTCCCAACTGCAAAGCAAGAGCTGTTCCTCCGACCAAACGCAACCCAGAAAATTCAGGCATAGATTGAATCTGTTTTAATAGCTCCAATGTTGCGGGTTCAATTGTTTCGTAGTGAAGCATCGATACTCTGTTTTTGATGTATTAGATAATGCACAAATAAACGCCAAAGCACGCGGCTCCAAAGAACGTAGACGTTGTGCTATAGACGCAATTTTTGGAATTCCATAAAGTGATCGTAAAAGCAACCAGTCTTCAATCAATCCGTACTCTAAAACCCTTTTAACTAAAAATGACGCATTTGTCTCAAGGTCTATTTCCTTGCGACTCACATCCCAAAAGAGATGATCAGAGAAGCGTGCTATATAATCAGACGTTAGCATATAAACTTATTTATCACAGCCGCAAAGATACCACCTTTTTTCAATATCTCCAAATTTTCAACTGAAATTCTGCTGAAGATTACTTTCAGACTACGAAAACACGAAAAAATTATAATAGATAAAACAGCAATGGCTGATGCACAAAGTTTGCATCAGCCATTGCTGTTATTTATGGTAGAGGAAGAAGGTTGGTCAGGAACCTGTACCTCCGACCCTTAGCTTTAATTCTAGCACTACAGTATTATTCATAAAGTAGAAACTATCTCACTAACACTAGTTAGTTTCTATCAATGGTCACAAGCTTCAATTGTACAGATTGATTTGCATTACCATTGTGATAATACTGTATAAAGATAGGTTTAGAAGGATCATTCTTAAATGCCTGTACTTGCTCCGACGTTAGTTTAACAGAAATTTTTCCATCCCAACCGTTAGTTACATCTTTATACCCAATATTATGATCCCAATCTTGGAAGAAAATATTTACTCGACCACTAGAAGGAATATTTTGGAATTCAAATGTTATTGTACTTCTCGTATCCGACAGCAGATTTACAAAATGTAATTGGTTATTAGTACTTGAGCCATTGGTCTTTATATCAAATGTCGTTTGTGGATTGTTTACAACCGCAAAGGGGGTATTTCTTAAATCAATTGCCCATGTAGACTGATTCTCACTAAAGATTGCTTCAATTGTACAATCATGAACATGACCGAAATAGTTAGGATTATCAGTCATTTCATATCCATTTACCTTGTTCCACTTAGAAAAAGTAAAACCGTAATTTGCTGTAGCTTCAAATTTTACACTATATGAATTGTCCTTACCCTCTGGCACATAAATCGAAGTGCGCTCCACATCATTTATCTTAATCTTACCTGCACCGCTAGATTCTGCACCAGCCTGATTTTTCAAGACTACGTTGACCAAATATAGAATATTATTTACATCAATAGTCAAATCATAACCAGGCATATAATTATTTAAAGTCTTGGCTACATCATTCTCAAGGATATCACCACTAGACAACTCAAACTGAACTTTATTCTTGTTTGAGTTAGACGTATAGCTTTTGTGAGTAGCTTTAATTTCTAGCTGTGTTCCTTCTGGAATCTGAACAATGTATTTGCCATTACCATTATTAGTAGCAGTACGGCCACTCACAACAATCGAAAGATTTTCATCGTAATCATTAGTATTCTTCAATTGCAAAGTGAGAGTACGCAAAGTGTTTTCTTCAAAAATCGCATCTGCGAAGTACATACCATTATCAAGATTATTGATCAAACCTCGCACTACACGATCAGAACTCAAATAATCTTTGTAATCAGTATTCCATTGAACGAAATGGTAACCCGGCTTAGCCGATGCTTCAAAATTGAATGAAGAATTCCTATGCAGATACTGCTGACGACTTCCGCCATCAATTGTAGCTGTGCCATAATCCGCATCTCCGGAACCATCTTTACGAAGATAATAATAATCGCCCACTTGCGTAGAACCTTCAATATATGAGCTACTTCTCAGAGTCAGTAATGCATTCACCTGATAAGTTACACCAACAGTTACAACCTTACCTTCATTTGGGACAGAAATCTCTTTCTTACTTGAAGCATTAACACTATTAAAATTATTGACAACATCTGAGTATGATGAATTAACATTCTCCGTTGTATAAGGATTACCTTCTGACCACTGGAATTTTGCATCCCACTGGTTCTCTTTGGCAACACGAGCAACCACAGTAACCTTGTCACTATACACTTTCTTAGTCGCCATTCCATTACTGTCAATAGTGAGTTTACTAACCACACCATTATCATTAACATACAGTTCTATTGGATAGCTACTATTCATAGCTTTCCAGTCTTCCTGAGCGACGCGAATGGTAAGAGTCTTAGGTTGTACGAAATGTGCGGTAAGGTCAGCATCAGATTTTACGGTAAATCCGGCATCTTTATGGATATTACCATTCTCATCTGACCAATGAGAGAAAACATAACCATCAGCAGGAGTCACTGCAAGCCACAATCCTCTATCATTAGGCTTACCTTCAAAAATCGTAGGGATCTTGAAGATATATGGATCGTTTATAGAGCCAGTGCCACTTTGCCAGTTTACACCATGATCTGTCAAAGTACCTCCATTCTCCAATCTTACCTTAATTGTATAATCAGACTGATTTGGAGTAGCACTTGTCTTGAAAATAGCTTTATAATTGGCAGCACTCGAAACTGCAATATCACGAATAGGATTAGTGAGAGAATGATTATCATCCCAATATAAGAACTCGTAACCCGGATTAGCGATAGCCTTCAGTGTAACTTTTGAACTAGCTCTATAACGGCCAGCACCAGATACAACACCAGGCTCACCTGTTCCGCTATCCATTCCTACTTGAGTTCCAATTACGTAATATGTCCAAATACTAGGATCAATATCTTGATTCTCATCAGTCCAAGGGAAATCTGTATCTACAGCAATGATACGAGGCACCTTACCATAAGCAGGGAAGCTCACAAGAATACCACGGGCTGAGGTCGCTGCATTATTATTATTATCTGGGCCACCATTATTATCATGAACGCCAGACGAAGTATTGCCAGTCCATCCAAGCTCACTTGACCATCCTTCAAGACCCTCATTTAAGTTGTTGGTTTCAGGGAATACTTCAACAACAATATTGTTTTGATCAGGATCCCAAGGCCATACACCATTAGTAGGTTGTAAAATGGTTAAGGTTTTATCAACAACTTCGGCCATATTCTGTTTGGTATTTTGAACCTCACCTTTTTGTGTTCCAAAAATATCCTTACCTCCGACAAATACTTTAAAATCAGTCGTACCGCACTTATGACGAAGCATAGCTTTCTGATCGACGACAACGCCATCGACAGATTTTTGATAGAGATCTACAACAATATCATTGAAATCCCAGTCAGCTACACTACCAAGGTCCTCAATCAAATATCGCTTCTGAATCACACCTTCTTCTACAATCTCAGGAAGTTCATCAGCAATAAACATGAAGACAAGGTCATTCATATCATTATCACCAGACCACTTAGTAACAGTAGAACCCTCATAGGTATCACCCATATGATATTCTTTCTTAACAGTTCTACCATCAGCATAATAGATATCAACGGATTCCGTACCATAAGAAGCATCCTCACATCCAATGATATAAGTTTCTTTTCCAAAACGATCTTTAGTAGACTGATTAACGGTAAAGTTTGCATTAAGTGCAATCATCTTTCCTTTGTCAGACCATTGCTTTGTATTTGTAAATGCGAGGTCATTATCTGTAAGCTCTGCTCCCGAAGTTGTCGCCGTGCGCAAATGTCCCTTTGTAACATGAAGATAGAACTTGATAGAAGCGCCTGCAGGAATCATACACTTGATTGGCTTTGTACGAGTAGCTACGGCGCCATAAGTGCTACCTACATACTTAGCTTCATACTCTTGTTTACCGCCATATTGAGACCATGGATCATATTTTTCAGTAAGTGGCTCCCATGTCAATGAACCAGCAACCTGTTTTTCAAGATTCTGAGACTTATTCCAGATTTGCTTGTCGTAAGTTACTCCATTATATGTCACCACCATGTGCAGGTCAGCCACAATACCAGAAACTCCCTGGAATACAGGAATGATATAGAATGGTGTACCATTAGAAGACAGAGAGAATGGACCACCTTGAGAAGTGTTATCAATACCTTCCCCGAGCTTAGTATTGAACTCAGAAATCAGTTGAGGTTCAGTATAGTACCAATCCTCGACAATCGAAATATGATTATTGAGCCAAAAGTCCGGATCATAATCAAAAGCACAACTATTATCTGGAAGGGCTCTTGTATTAGCCGACTTATCTATATTTACAGCATAGCGAGAAAGATCCCAATTCTGCACAGGATCAATAGGGCCATACTTAGCAATAAAGTTACGATCATACACAGCATCGCGGATCTCATTCTTTGTAAATCCGTAATCCTCATCCTGACATGAGACGAACGAAAGGGATGCGAAAACAGTGAGGAATGACAAAGCAGTCCCCATCAATGACTTATTTTTCATAAAAGTTAACATAATGCGAATGTCGTAATTATGTGTGAGTGTTTATTCGAATGTGTAAATGGTGTGTGTAACTTACTAAAAAGCCACAATTATCTGGTGCAAAGTTAACAATTATTATTAATGAATCCAAGATTATTCACAATAATAATGAAACAAAAATGAGATTTTTAAACAAAGGAGCATGAAAAATTGTAATTTTGACAAATGGGGAAAGCATTTTTTTAACAAAAATCAACACTTTCTATGAATAAATCAATTGAAATAAAGCATTTTATAATTCTCTCAGCTTCCTTTCTTTTTGCGGTTTCTTAAATCGTGGCTTGTCATTGTTCTATTCTATTTTGCTGATTTAACAAACATTTTTTTGCTGATTTGAAAACATTCATTTAGGATAGCACACAGACGAATAAAAGCAGTAAGCATTCGCTGAAGTACACATTGTAGTGTTAGTAGAAACGTCGTATCTTTGCATCGCGTAACAACTAACACTACAATTGTATTATGACGAAAGAAGAATTTCAACAGCTGCAACTACAGCAGAAAGAGAGCGGACTCGGACTCATGAATTACCTGAAGCGCGAGTCAATCCCCTATTCCAGCTACAATTATTGGAACAGGAAGTATTCAGAGGAGACGGAGCGTCTCAATAACCTGCCACTGGCTCCGATCATGTTTACAGATGAGCTGCCCGCAGAGAGATCGCTCGTACCCATAGGAGAGTCGCACACAATAGGAGCCTCGTCCATAGAAGGAATCACAGTCCTGCTTCCCAATGGCATCCAGGCGCATTTCAGTGCAGGCATGGCAAGTGCGGCACTCCAGTTACTGACCACAAACCAGAAGAGCCATGTTCTGCCTGAATGATACGATGCGCTACTACCTGTGTCCCGGTAATACAGATATGCGTAAGGGCATCAGTTCCCTGTGCGGTGTAGTGCATGACCGTATGGGACAGGAAGTCAAGAACGGGGATGTCTTCATCTTCATCGGCAGGGACCGCAATCTGATGAAGCTCATCCATGCGGAGGATGGCGGCATGGTGCTCTATGCAAAGCGGCTGGAGGCAGGCAGATTCAAGATTCCGTCCTATGATTCCACGACACGCAGCTATCAGATGGAGTGGCGGGATCTGGTGGTCATGGTCGAGGGAATACGGGAAGATCCGGAGCAGAGACTGCGTCGTCTGCGAGCCCAACGCAATGAATACATTGTTTAACTTCTCATTATTGTTTATTAGCATTTTAAGCTTTGCCATGTCAAAAATAATGCGTACCTTTGCACCGTAAAAATAAACAGAAGGTATAGACAATGGAAGAGCTGATAGCATCACTTCAAAAGACCATTGAGGCGCAAAGCGTTTCGATGGCTTTATTGTCTAAGACCAATGCGGAGCAGGCTGAGAACAACCGCAAGCTCGTCGAACAGAATGAGAAGCTGGTGGCAGAGGTCAAGAACCTGACGGCACAGATTGCCTGGCTCAAACGGAAGCTGTTCGGTCAGACAAGTGAGAAGAAAGAGCCTTACGACCCCTCCATGGATCTTTTTGCCGACCATTTCAAGGATCAGGAGCAGCAGATTGAGCCGGAAAAGGAGGAGGCTGTAAAGAAGATTGAGAAGGAAAGCAGGGAAGAGAGGAAGCAGGCGAAGAAGAACCGGCAGATGCTGGAAGGACTTCCCGTACTTGAGACCGAGATCATCGAACCCAAAGACATTGACCTGAGCAAGTACCGCAAGATTGGGGAGGAAATTACCCAGATTATCGAGCATAAGCCCGGCCAACTGTACATCAGGCAGATCATCCGTCCCAAGTATGCTCTGCTCAATGACGGAATAGAGCTTCCGGAAGAGGGGGAAAAGATGGTGGCCATAGCCCCGATGCCCCTATTACCTATATATAGAGGTATGGCAGGTCCGAGCCTGCTGGCCGAACTGCTTCTTCAGAAATACGAATATCACCTGCCCTTCTACCGGCAGATACAGGAACTCAGGCATCTGGGAATGCAGCATGTCTCAGAGAGTACGGTCGATGGCTGGTTTGGACAGACCGCCTGCCTGCTTAAGCCCCTGTACGGAGTCTTGAAGGCAGAGGTGATGAAATCCGACTACAACCAGGCCGATGAGACCACGACGCCGGTTATAGACAAGGAGAAACACAAGGCAGCAAAGGAGTACCTGTGGATGGTACACGCCGTGATGGAGAGACTGGTGGTCTTTTATTATGAGGATGGCTCCCGGGCGGGGGCTGTAATCCAGAATCTGGCAAAGGAATTCAAGGGATATCTGCAATGTGACGGTTTTGCAGGCTATGAGACGGCCTTCAAGACCAATCCCGACGTGCTGTTAGTGAACTGCATGGCGCACATCCGTCGCTACTTTGAGCAGGCACTGAATGAGAACAAGGAGCCGGCCGAACATGCGCTGAAGGAAATCCAGCACCTTTATCGCATAGAACAACTATGCGACCAGGATCCGGAGATGACTCCGGAGAAGAGACGGGAGAAAAGACAGGAACTGGCCAAGCCGATCATGCTGTCCATGAAGGCATGGATGGAAAGCGAAGGAATCAGGTATGGAGAGAAGACCGCTATGGGAAAGGCCATCACCTACGCCTACACGAGATGGGACAATATGATGCGGTACCTTGACGATGGCCGCATCCATATTGACAACAATCTCGCGGAGAATGCAATCAGGCCAATCACTCTCGGCCGTAAGAACTATCTCTTCTGCGGCAATCATGCAGCCGCAGAGAATATGGCTGTAGTCTGCTCCCTGCTTGCTACCTGCAAAGCCCATAATGTCAATCCTCGGGATTACCTCAATGATATCATTTCAAGGATACCGTACATGAAAGATGCAAATGATGAAAGTCTACTGGAACTGCTGCCTCACAAGTGGAAATTGCAACATCCGGACAGCATCATCAAGAAATAGTTACTGAAACTACAGAAAATATATAGCGCCTATCTGCTCTAACTTGAGCGAATAGGCGCTATAAATGTAGTTATTGGAGGTTACTTGTAGATAAGCGAATGCTTACTAAAAGCAAATATCTGATACAAAAAAACTCTCGCCGCAATGTCCTGCGACGAGAGTGTATATAATTATACCTTATATTATTATCATAAAGACCAATCGTTTACGTTTCCGCTAAATACCCAATCCTTAAAATTCTTATAAACAGTACTGATATTAACGCCCTCATCAGCCCAAGAAGTATTATCAGGACAAGCCAACTTCTGTGCGATGTTCGAATTCGCAAGTTTGTATACACCTTCCTTACCCTCCACATAGACAGGAATGGCATCGGCGGTTTCGGATGTAACATTACCTGTATACTGAAGGCCAATATCGCTCAACTTAACTTTGTAAACTGCGACTTTTCTCGCCTGACATATTGGGTGAAGCGATCCGTCACCGAGCAGTTTATGTGCCTCATAAGCAGCATCTTTCTTACCCACATAGATTGGCATAGTACCACTTGCAGCACGAAGAACAATATTAGCATAATATACACCTTGCTCATAAGTAAAGGCGACATCAAAAACAACGTCATTGAAGTCCCAATCAGCCTTATCAGCGCCTAAATCCTCACACATGACACGTCTTGTTGAATTTCCATCGTGAAGCGCAGGCGATACTTTAACAATCCAATCATTGTAGACTCCATCACGGAATTTGAACTGAGAATATTCTCCCGAACTCGGGCCAATGCCTTCTTTTGCCGCCTCATAGTCAAAACCTATATACCAACCTTCATATTCCCTACCATTGACCGTAAACTTCAGATATTGGGTATAAAACAAATCCCACTGACGATAATAGCACCCAGTAGCTTGCGTTGAAGCATAAGACCAAGCTTCAGTACCGGCTTGACCTACATACATAATCGCTCCAGCATTACCATTGAAGTCATTGACATGAATATCCGACCCATCAAGATTTCTCACATGAAGCTCAGACATATTTCCCTGATCACGAGAAACATGTTGGATAAAAAAGTCTTCGAAATGCACAGCTTCGCAAGCAGTGCGGGTATTTGTAGGATCAGAGAACCATGCCTTAACATAGTTCTTCTCATCTTCAGTAATTGCCTGAGGAACATTCAAGTGATATACACTCTCCCATTCATTGGAATTAGGATTCACAAAAACACGAGTTGGTGCATTTGAATAATCAACAATCGGCTGCTGGACGAATCCCCAATCATGATTCTTTGCAGGTACACCGAACTCAGCCACGAAATCCTTTTCGTAAGTCTGTACGGTGAGATCATGATCTTCAAAAGGCAAGTATTCCTGACAGCTTGTAAATCCTGCCAGAACAGAAACGATAGTAATAACGCTTAAACAAGAAATGTGATTCTTCATATATATCTAATGCTATTTATCTTCTTATATTTCCGTTTTCTCAGATCGAATGGTAATATAATGTGTGAAAAATTAGTTGATTGATGGCGCAAAGTTATCTTTTAAAATGTGTCCGTCCAAAAAAAAAATCAAAAAAATGCACAAAACATGTTGAAGAACATAAAAATTGGGGGTTATTGTATATTTCCGGAATTATGAAAAAGCATCTATTTTGACATAACTATATACAAAAACACATCGGTCAAGAAGTCTTGATCGATGTGTTTTGTTTGTATCGCTTATAAAAATCTCACTAATTAGGATCAGTTGCCATGGTATGGATGACCATCTGGATGTAATTCCCAGACATTTTTTGTATTTTGATCCTGTGCCCAATCTGGGAATTTCGGATACTTTTTTGAAATACATATCAACTCATCCTGCCAATCCACTGTAGTTGGACATGCAAATCGTTGAGGCACATTACCCAATTGAATATCCTCTGCGATGTTATTTCCATTGACATAAATTGGAATCGTTGATACATTTGTAGTATTGCCTTGTCCATTGGGCAAAGCTATTGTATATTGCACGGGGGCTTTTGGGCGAATTACAACGGTTGATGTAGATACATGGAATAATGAATGGGCCTCATAAGATGTGTCATTAGTACCGACAATAATAGGTAAAGTACCTCCCGCACATTGTACTAAGATATGAGCTTCTCTAGTATTACCTTGTCCAGTAATGTAAGCATCGAACACGACATCATTAAAATCCCAGTCAAAAGAGCCGCCAAGGTCCTCACACATTACTCGCTGTGACTTTGTAGAATAAGAGCCCGGGCTAATACGGACAATCCAATCATCGAAATAATAGTCACGAGGAATAATCTGGGTTGCACTCTGACCGGCAGCTTCATAATCAAAGGCAACGAACCACATTCCCCATATACTCTCAGTAGTAGGAATACTATTGCCTTGCTTATCTTTGATTAAATTACCATCACTATCCTTTACATATGTAGCTTTTTGAGCCAATGTATCGTCAGGATCAATCATCTCACCAGGAATAATAACATAGTGATCACGCCACCATTTACCACTAAGACTCTCGTGATACACAAAATCCTGCGTTGACTGGCCTGTCATATATTGAATCCTATCCTTATACTGAGGCCATCCATTCCGATCGGTTGGATTTCCGTTTGACAACCACGGAGCAGTGACAGAGCCATTCTCCGAACAACTTCCACTATTAAAATTATAAACATGATCAGTTCCATTATGACCAGCATCGAGAAGCTGATCCATGTTCCTACCGCGATCAGTGGAATATACCTGCTGAGCGAAATAATCTGTCCAACTGACAGCAATGCCAGTAGGGTTCTGATTATTCTTAAACCAATTCGTGACAAAATCCTTCTGAACTTGTGACAATGGATAAGGGACGTCAAGACCTTGATACCCCCATTCATTAGCATTTGGACCGGCACCCCTAGTTTCAGTAAAAGGTTCCAAAAGTGGCATATCTACAAATCCCCATTTGTGATTAGGATCAGGTTTACCGAACTCTTTCACAAACTCAGATTGATACTTAATTGCATCTTCTGTATATCCCCAATCTTCTTCTATGCACGAAGAGAAGCTACCAACAGCGATGGCAGCGAGAGAGAGGCATATGATAGAAGTTCTTTTCATAATCGATACTAATTATGAGTCAACAAAAGCTTATAATCTCTGGCAATAATTAAAATTGCAGTGCAAAGGTAGGAGTTCGAAAATAGAATTCCAAGAAAATCGAAGAAAAAATCATCAAAACATGCTGAAAAACATAAAACACGACCTATTATTGTAGCATTTTAGTATCTATAACTTACATTTCTATCAAACATTTTCAATATATAATTGTCAATATTTATAAAATCAAGAAAAGGAAAAACCAGAATTAAAAAACACATATTGGAGCAATAATCCTATAATAATCAATATATTCTAAGACATGACTGAATTATACATTTCCTATCCATCCAGACATGTTATTGTAACACCATAATACACATTCATTATTATCCATAAAACCTATTATTGTAACAATGCACATTCACGTCTCGATGCAATATCACAGCAGAAACGCCTTTTTACATGTCATTAAGTCATTAGTCATTAAGGGTTGAGAATAAAGGGTTCGGGGGATAAAATAGAGATATAATATATATAATATATATTATATCTCTATTTTATAAGTTTTTTACCCCCGCCATACGCTAATGACTAATGACTTAATGACATGTTGACATGTACTTCCCTAAAATAAGTTGAATGGTATTTATACTTATTCATAGTTAACCCCAGAGAGGGTTGAATGCTTTTCTTCTTAGCCCTATGTTTTATTGAATGGGAAATGCTTAACCCTAGGAAAAGTTGAGTTAACCCTGATTATCCTTGCTCAATGAAATCCAGGGTTTGCTGTGCAAAGATAGTGGCTCCTTCTTCAATATGCAAGCTATCGAGGTACTTTTCTCTATAACTTACCCATCTTTTGGCTATTCTGCCGTCCTGTTTGGCAGCTTGAGATGGCGTCATATAATTCAGGCTCATGTGGGGACGCTCGTTATTATAGAAGTCCACCGCCCGTGATACCGCTCTCCTTACATCTTCAATCGAGAAGAAAGCGAAGTCCTTCAAAAGCTCATTCTTGATGATTCCGTTTACACGCTCCGCGACTGCATTGTCCTTCGGATCCCCGCACTCGGTCATGCTAATCTGAATGCCGGCCTCCCTAAGCATATTGACATATGGGGCACTTGCATATTGGACGCCTCTGTCGGAATGGTGTATCAGGCAGATATTATCCTCTTCGCAAAGTCTTTCCAGTGCCATCTCCAATGCTTCGAGGCAATATCTGGTACCGAGGGATTCTCCGACCGACCATCCGATGATCTCCTTTGTATAGTAGTCGGTCAGAAGCGAAAGATAACAGAAATAGTACTTCCCGTTCCTCATATTGAGCCAGATTGGGATATATGTTATGTCGGCTACCCAGATTCTGTTCTTCTTGACAGGGATTACATCCTTGACAAGATTAGGGTATGTCGGTAGCCCATGCATGGAATCCGTCGTCTTTGGCTTTCTCCTTGTCTTTCTTAGCGTTAAGCCATATTTCGATATGATTTCCGCCATCTTGTCGCGTCCGACCATATATTCAAAATCCTTGCCGAATCGCCTTTGGTACAGCAGATGGAGCTTCTCTGGCCCCATTCCAGGATCAAGGGCGCGTATCTCCTTCACGAATTTGACCACCATCGTTTCCGTCATCATCTGTTTTGACAAAGAATCGCCGTGCTGGTAGTAGGCTTGAAAGCTCTTCCCAAACAGCTGGCAGAGGCGGGACATATTCATCCCCTTTATCTTCGTTTCCTCTGCCTCAAGCCGTTTCACTGTTTGGTGCCAGATTTTTTTCTGATCGGGATGCTGAAGGTTTTCTCTGCTTCCTCGATCATGACATCGCGGACATGCACCTTGTAGTTCGCAAGTTCCACTTCTTTCTGCAGTCGGGCAATCTCTGCCTTCAATGCAGCAATGTCTGGCTCTTCCGGTTGGGTGTTTTTCTTTGCCATGTAGATCTTCTGTGAAGTTAGACTGACGTTGGGTTTGGCTTCAGCAGCGACTGCTGCTGAAGCCTCAGTGACACGCGCCTCAGTGTCACGCGAAACTGATTTTCTTCCGGCAAAGATAGTAATCCACCGGCTAATACTCTTCTTCCCGACACCAAATTCTTCTGCAACTTGATCCAAAGTATGACCTCCTGCTAAGTACGCTTTAACAATTTGGATCTTTTCCTGCTCACTTTTGTGTGGCCCGGATGGACCGCCATGATGTGATCTTCTAAGGAGAATCTCTTCCCGAAGAATCGCTCTTTCAATTTCTGCTTGCTCCATTTTTTGTTGAATTTTCATTCAACTTATTTCAGGGCAAGACACAGCTTTGCGTGGTCAGATAGTCTGCTTGGCAGTTCTTCTTTTCAGCACCGTAAAGACGATGGCAAGGAGCAAAAGACCCGATACCCATGAAATAGCCGCAGAAAGGAAGAGTCCCATTGACTGAGTAAAGCCAGCCACGATGAAGGTCAGGAAGGAAACGCTGGCCACGGTCAGCGCGTATGGCATTTGTGAAGAGACGTGATGCACATGTTTGCATTCAGCTCCCGCACTGGCCATGATGGTCGTATCAGAGATAGGCGACACTTGATCACCGCACACAGCACCCGCCATGCCCCACGACTTCGAGCTTCGTGCCAGTGACCTTGCCAGGCTCAATGCCATTCTTCCTATACCATTTCTCCAGCTTGGCGTCATACTTGCTCATCGCCTGGAAGTCAAAGCCCAGAAGCACCACTCCAAACATGAAGATCAGGGTGAAGAACGCATAGAAGTTGTAAGGAATAGCCTTGCAGAACAAGGTCAGGCCGTTCTCGCCACCAGAGACGAAGCCAGAACCTACAGAGATGCAATAAAGGATGGCACCTAAAACGATGCCCGTGAAGAGCGATGAATAAACCTCTTTGGTCTTGAGCGCCAGCGTGATGGCCACGACAGGCGGCAGCAACGACCAGATGGTTCCGATCATATTATATTCCATGGGATATATTTATAAAATCTTAATACGACATACGAGCGACATCTCAATGCGGTTTGAGTTGTAGTCACACAACCCGATGCCTTTCTTGAAATGGGTCGACTTACCAAAATAACCCAGGCTCAAACGCATATCCTGACTTTTGTCGAGGTAGTATTGCGCAGCCGCAGTATATTCGTAGGTCAGGCGATAGTGATGCAGCTGCTCGATGCTCGATGCGCTGCTGCTGTTGACACCCAGCTTGGCAAAGAGGTTCCAGCGCTTGTTAGGCCTGTAGACCAGATCAGTGAGCCACTGCTGATAGTGTGTTCCTGTGGCCATCTCATTGTCGCCTATCAAACCGGCCTTTATCGCATCTTCAGTAGCCAGGCCGAGGTAATCGAGCTTGCCAAACGAGCCGTTGTAATCCACCTGCATTTCAAATTTACCCAGAGCGTAGCCCACGCCCAGCATCAGCAGGTTGGTATTATAGCCTTCAGCTTCGTTGCGCAGCGTGTATGACCAGATGGTATTCAGTTTGTTATCAAGCATACTGCCACGCCACGACAAGCTATACTGCAACTGGTGCTTGGCTTGGGGGTAGAGCTTTTGACCCTGAGTCGAATTGGTCAGTGCCGACAGCGCATTCGCATTGGCTACCTCGAAAGTAAAGAGCTGGTTGTGCGTCTCATAACCCACGGTAGCAGAAGTGGCTAGGGCATCAGGCTGGTAGTATTGGAACTCATAGTAGTCAAGCACATGGACAGGGTTCCAGTCAAACTCGAACGTACCATAGTTGAGCGCCGATTTACCGAATGAGAACGACCAGTTTTTCGTCGCATTAAAGAAGATTCTGGCAATATCAATCACATTGTTCGTGCCATCAGCAGCATCCACGTCATGCGAACCGCTCAGGTTCAGTCGTATACGATAACCCCATCGGCCCAGATCACCCAGAAATTCAGGACGGATATGAGAGGCAAAGATACGACCGCCTTTCTCATCACCATCCAACTTTTCATCATAACCACCACGGAAATTGAGATATACCTGGAAGAACTTACTCCGTTCCTCAAGGTTGAGCAGACGATCGGTCAGAGAGGTCATCTCAGCCTCGTCAGCATTACCAAGACCGAAGTTGTTACCTTGGCCCTTTACCGATGTTACTCCCAGAAAACACAACAGGACGACTGTCAAAAGTCGGACCATAGAATTGTTTTTCATTTACTTTGGTATAAATTTTTTATCTATTTGGTTTTGTTTTGTCAATAAATAAGGTATACAAACGTATATTATATTTCTGAAATGGCAACATATATGGGCAAAAAAAAGAGCGAAGGAGTCGTTTAAATAAACAATATCCCCAAATAATGACATTCGCGATTGCCAAAATCGGAATCTTATATTTTTCCCTTACTTTAGGAGTCAGCAAGGCCCGAAATACTGATACTAATATGCTTTATGAAGGTTTTTCTAGCATAAACTGAGCGAATTTCAGCTTTTTTTCATATATTTGCACCGATGAAAGACAGCAGATTTGTTGCCAAAAAAGTGTCGATTATGAAAATGAAAAAGGGATGTATCGTGGTAGTTTTGTTAGGCATTACAGCCACCTCCTGCCACTCCACCAAGACCGCACAGGTAGCCGAAGCGCCGCAGCCAGAGATGGTGCAGATCGTCGTAGATGGCGTGATGCGCAAGGCTTCTCGCACACACTCACGCGGTTTTATCGTCTATACGGACGTCGAAACCGGCAAGGAATTACGCAAGGAGCCCACACGTATAAGATAACAAGAAGAACAAAAGGATAACAAAAGAATAAGACAGATAACGATGAAACGACTGATTATTACCGCCTGCCTGGCCCTGCTGCTGACGGCGGGCTATGCCGATAACGTCCACCGCGTACGCATTTTCCCCGAGGCGAGCCACAACTCCCTGGCTTACCAGACGGTGGAAGAAGAAGTGCTGGCGCTGCTAGCAGAAGCCTGTGAGGGCACCTCGTTCAGAGTCATCGAAGACATGACCGACGAGCTGAAGATGCGCCACGTCAGGATGCAGCAGCGCGTCAATGACCTCGATGTCGTTAACAAGACCGTCATGGCGCATTACACCGCCGACGGAAAGCTCTACTACCTCAACGGAAGTATCGTCACAGACAGCGAAACCCAGGCTCCCTCTGCTGCCAGCACCCGAGCCCTGACACTCTCACCTGGGGGCCGTCAGCCACAGTATCTGATGGTTGGCAATACGCTGCGTGCCGTCTTTGTGAGCCGCGAGAAGTCCGAGGTGGTCTATACCGATGTCCATACCGGCGAAGTCCTTGTCCGCAGGTCCGCACTCGCGTATTTCGCCGAGCCGGCAGCCCCAGAGGATGTAAAGACCAAGGTAAAGGCATTCCTCTATAATGGCGACCTCGAAATGACCGTCGTAAAGAAGGCCGACAATACTTACTCGCTCATGGATGAGGGCCGCAACATCCGCACCTACGATGCCTCCTATCAGTACCTCTTAAATGGCCCGATCCCAGAGGATGATGATGCTATCATAGAGGCTTATAACGAGCGCTCGGTGGAGATAACCTCGCCCGACGCCTCATTCTCAGGCCCTGAGTATGAGGGCCTTCGTAGTAAGCTCTCTCTTTGTCTGATCAAAGATGAGGTAACCCAGGAAGAAGACGGAGAGATCCGTCTGTTGGTCCATGAGTATGAAACAAAAGAAGAGCAAGACGGGAAAGTCCTGCTCGATACGCATAGGGTTAAATTCGCAGACCTGAAGCCTTCTACGCTCCTTACAGATCACTATGTTCTCGACCTGCGCAACTACGACAAGGTCGTCCAGCACCTCGATCGTTATTATAAGTTCAGTTATCAGGTCCGGTTGAATGACAGCATTGTGGAGTGTCCGCCTAGGATTCTGCCATGGTTCCTAATTCCTCCGCATTTGTGGTTGATCGTAATTCGTTCAGACATCTTGTGATCCTGGGAGATATGGAGTCGAAGCAACCCGCTTTTGACGTTCATTGGGGCGTGCAGCAAGTCTATGATTTTTTTAAGGAGCAGTATAATCAGCTGAGCTTTGATGGTCAGGGGAGTCCGATTGTCACCTTTGTCAATCCTGGCGCTGCTATACTTAACGGTGTTGATTCAGATCCTATGGACTGGATCGATAATGATCAGAATGCCTTTGCAAATCCGGAGAGTAATACCATGTTCGTAGGCTTGAGCCACCCTACCCCTTATAAGCCTGAGATAGAACTGCCTTATTGTGATTTGGGCACCATAGGACATGAGTTTACGCACCTCGTAGCAAGGAATATATCCATTTATGGAGAGGCAGGAGCCCTTAACGAGTCGTATGCTGACATCATTGGAATGGTCATCGAGCACCAGAAGGCCGCACACCTGATAGAGCCGTCGTGGGAACTGAGCTGGTATGTCTATTATGCGAATTACCATCAGCCAGCCTTCCAGCCCGGGATGCTCTCAATACGCTCTATATCCGATCCTTCTCGTCTGGGCAATCCTTCCTATTATGAAGAAGAAGGGTTATGGGCCGATCCTGACGATCATGAAGATGATTGTGGTGGCATACATGGTAACTGTGCTGTGCAGAACCACATGTTTTATCTGCTCGTCACCGGAGGCAGTAGGGTGAACAGCAAGGGCAACAGCTACAACATCGAGCAGGCAGTCGATGAGCTCGAGGCCTGTGCCATCATGCGCAGAGCCCTGGTCTATTATGGCACCAAAGAGATGGATTATGTCGACGCGCGCATCAATTCGGTGCTTGCTGCCGGCGAGCTCTTCCCGGGTCAGCATCACGTGGCGTCCATCAACCAGGCATGGAATGCCGTCGAGGTTGAGAACCAGCTTCCTACAGCCCTTGACAAGCTGCACGTCGGCCAGCACCTCGCCCCACAGATCTACGACCTCTTCGGCCGTGAGGTCAGCCATGCCACCGCCAAGGGCTTCTATATCATCAATGGCAAGAAAGTAATCAGATAACAACTGAATACAATATGTTACGCTTGTGTTCTTATGTCGAAAAAATTATAAGTTAAATTTGACTTACTACTTAAATTGTCAATTTTATATATCAAATAATATCCCACCCCCACTACAGTGAATTATTGCAGTGAGGGTGGGAGTAATATTTTTAATTTAAATTTAATATTTCGTGGCAAGCCACGATCAGGGCTTCTGACTCGATTTCACGGTCAATAATACTTACTTCGCGTATGAGTTTTCAGGCTTCACGGCCGTGAAAGGCATATTTTTAATTTATAATTTATAATTCATAATTGCCAGATGGGTCAGTAATCCACCAAAACAAACACTATACATTATAAATTATTAATTATTTCAAGTATTCGTATTCTTTAGCCGCATCGAAGCAAGGGCAAGCCTTAGCCACACCCGGCAGGTCGCGATGACCGCAGATAGTGACTTCAGGCCACAGCCCCTTGAGCACGGAAAGCAGCTCGTGCAGCGTCTCTTTCTGCTCGGCGGTGCGATTGTCCTCATACTTGCGGTTGAGCGGCGGCTCATCTTCACGGTGCCCACCCTCGTAACACACCCCTATGCTATGCATGTTATAACCGACAACATGGCAGCCTTTAAGGTGTAGTGGACGGCAGTAATGCAGCGTTCCGTCACGACGTACGAAAAAGTGATATCCCGGGTAATCACCAAATCCCCGTCGTTTGTGGTCTCGTGCCAGCATCTCTACCGTGTATTGTTGTGAAGGTCGGGTGTCCGAACAGTGCAGCACTAGGAGATCAATCGTCCTTGCCGATGCAGCTTGAGAGTCTGAACGCAGCCAAGACAGCAGTTCCGACCTTGACAAGGGTTTTGAGGACCTCGGTCCAAAAGTGAAGCTTGCACGTTTTTTTGCATTCGTCAGAAGAGAACCCTCCTCCAACCCCTCCCGTAGAGGGAGGGGCGTAGTTAGTTTTGCATTCATCCATTGTAGTTAAAGTTTAGGTGAATTGATTTTTTGCATAGTTAAGAGGGGTGGATCTTTTTCCGCCGCAAAGTTACGCACACTTTTTTGCAGTCTAAATTTTTTTGCCACTTTTTTTTCATCATTCCGTCATTTTTTTACTTCCCCACGCACCCCCCCCCTCGTTTTTTTCAGTTTTTCAGTTTTCAAAAAAATCTAGATTGAAAATACGATTTTAGATCTTTAATTATATATAATTAACTATTTCTTTTATTCAAAAAAAATGAAAACTGAAAAACTGAAAAAATCGGCAAAAGGTATTTTTTTACCAATAAGTAGTCATTCAAAATAGTTTATTTTATTTTTTGTCTTGGAGAGTATGGGGAGTGGAGGAGTTTTTCTTCGTAACTCCGTACTCAACAAAACTAACACAGAGAGTAGAAATGAGTATATAAAACTAATTTTAACCAATTACTTATAAATAAACAAAATGAAAATTTTTAAGAGTGTGCAGTTCGGTGCAGTTCGCACAATGGGGGAAGATCGGACAAATGAGGTTGTCTTCAATGCTAACGATGTATGTACTGCATTGAGGTATAAAAACGCTAGAAACACTCAGCGATCATTGTAAAGGAATAACACCAACTAATGGAGGTCCTCAAAGGATGAAATACATCCCACGGCTGACCTTCGCTAATGCTCTCTGCGGCAGTGGCTCACCCATCCACATGAGCGAGATGGCCAAGTTGCTCACGCAGAACGGCCACGAGATAGGTCGCAGCCGCCTCTTCTTCTGGAATTGATGGCAAAAGAAATGCGACTAGGCTTACGCCTAATCGCACATATCAGATAAATCTTTTGTCGCTGTATGAACTAACAGCAGTAGTCTTTAGAATCCTAATTCTGCACGGACGAGTGGCAGGACATCGTCGCAAAGCTGTGGGTCGAAGAAGAGCACACCTGCCTGGTTGAGGTCGAAGATATAGGTATATCCGTATCTCTGGCCTACGGCTTTGATGGCCTTAGCGATCTTCTCGGTGATAGGAGCGGTGAGTTCCTCGCGCTGCTTGCGGATCTCGTCAGCTGCGCTCTTGCGGAATCTCTGGATACGATCCTGAAGCTGCTCTATCTCCTGTGCACGTGCTTCTGCGATGTTGTGGTCAAGCAGGCGCTGGGCACCCACGAAGTCTGCCACTTTGTTCTGGTATTCTTCGCCCATCTTCTGGAGCTCTAAGTCGTAGGCCTCCTGCAGTTCTGACAGCTGATTCTCTGCGGCGATGTTCTCTGGCATCAGCTTGAAGAGTTGGGCCATGTCAATGTTGCCAAAGCGTACGACTGCCAGTTGCTCGGTGGGCAGCTGAGCCATCTCCTGGGCATGAAGTCCGAATGTCAGCGTGGTGGCAAGGGCGAGTGTGAAAAGTATCTGCTTCACCATGGGGCGATGTCTTTATAGGATTACTTGATGCCGAGCTCCTTCTTGATAGCTGCAGTAAGGTCGGTAGTCTCAGAAGGAGAGAAGTAGGTAGCGTCGCCCTGGCTGGTTGGGAAGATAGCGGTGAACTTCTCGCGATCGCCTACAGCCTTGAGAGCCTTGACCATCTTCTCCTGGATGAGAGCCATCTGCTGCTGCTGATACTGCTGGATCTGGTTGTAAGTAGCCTGCTGGTACTGCTGTGCACGCTGCTGGAGAGTAGTAATCTCCTCCTCACGCATCTGACGGGTTACATCATCGAGTGAGTCGCGCTGCTCGATGTATGACTGATACTTAGCCTGCAGCTCGTCCTCCATCTTCTTAGCCTCGTTCTGGAACTTCTGACCACGGTCTGCAATCTCCTTCTCAAGAACTGCGGTCTCAGGCATGTCGTTCATTACTGCCTGAAGGTCAACGGTACCGAACTTGTGGGTCTGAGCATAGGATGTCATGCTCACAATAGCAACGAAAGCTGCCAAAAAAAGTTTTTTCAACATAGAAATTTTAATTTAATATTTAATATTTATTATTTACAAAGTTAGAATCGTGTATTAATTATTTACAGCGTTAGAATCCCATCTTCTGGAGCACCTCCTTTGAGATGTCGATCTTTGGGGATGCAAAGATGATGCTCTCTGCCGATGCACGGTCGATGACCATCATGTAGTTGTTCTTCTCTGCAATCTCCTTGACAGCGTTGTAGATGTCGTCCTGAATCTGACCTACGAGGCTGTTGCGCTTCTGATAGAGGTCGCCTTCTGGGCCGAAGTACTTCAGACGGAGGTCCTGCACTTCCTTCTCCTTGGTGAGGATGGCGTTCTCGCGCTCGGTCTTCTGCTCAGCGGTGAGGTATACCTGGTCAGCCTGATACTGCTTGTAGAGGTTCTCTGCCTCTGCTGCTTTGAGCTCTACTTCCTGCTGCCAGATCTTACTCTGCTGGTTGAGCTGCTGGTTGGCGATCTCATACTGTGGAATCTTCTTGAGGATATAATCCATATCGATGAGCGCATACTTCTGTGCAAATACGTTGGTGCTGCTCAAAAGAGCGATGATGCACGCAAATAAAATCTTTTTCATAGTCAATTTGTTTTTGTTAATGTTCAAGATTAAGACAATCTCTCAATTCTCGGGTTTAAAACTAGAACTCCTGTCCGATGACGAAGTGGAAGTTTGAGCCAGAGTTGCTTCTGGTGCCGAAGGTCTTGTCGAAGCCATAGCCCCAGTCAATACCCAGCATACCGATCATTGGGAGGAAGATTCGGACACCGGCACCCATTGAGCGCTTGAGCGAGAAAGGATTGAAGTACTTCATGTCAGTCCATGCATTACCTGCCTCGGCGAAGACAAGGCCGTAGATGGTGCTTGATGACTCGAGCATGAATGGGTAACGGAGCTCGGCTACAAGGCGTGCGTAACAGGTGGCTACGTCGCTGTAGCTAGAGGTGAGCGAGCCGTTCTCATAACCACGCAGTGGGATGTACTCGGTGATGTATGATGATGAGTAGTATGAGTTGCCGTCACCACCCATGTAGTAGCTGTTGAATGGAGAGCGCTTATTAGGGTTGTAGTGGCCTAAGAAACCGAAGTCCGAACGGGTGTGGAACACGAGGGTGCGGTTGTTGGTGGTAAGTGGGGTGTAGGTCTTGGTAGAGAACTTCACTTTCCAGAACTCGAGCCACTTCATCTTGTCCTTGCTATACTTGTCCTCCTTGGCCAGCTTGTCATTGTCTTCGAACAATGAGTATGGTGGAGCCGCCTCTACGTCGAGCGTGAAGGTAGAACCACGGCGGGTATAGGTAGGGTTGTCAATAGAGCTACGTGACAGGACGGCCTCGAGGGAGAGACTGTTAGACGTACCATTTGATACTGGGAAGTACTGCCAGTCCTTCAGGATGTAGACGTGGTAGTTGAGCATACCCTGCAGCATGAAGTAGTCGTCAGGCCATGAGAGTCGCTTGCCGAAGCCAAGGGAAGCACCGATCATCTGGATGCTCTTGTCAGGGTCGATAGCATACTCGTAGGCGTTCTGCATGCCGCCATAGCCGCCGTAACCGCCATAGCCATAACCGCCGTAGCCATAACCATAGCCGCCATAACCGCCGTAGCCGTAGTTGCCATAGTAATTGCTCATCTGGTTGCTATAGTAGCGCGAGTTGATATCTGACTGACGTGAGTAGTAGATAGAGAGATTGAGCATATTAGGGCGCTTACCGCCGAACCATGGGTTCTGGTAAGAAACGGAATATGACTGGTAGTACTGTGCATTGGTCTGCACAGAGAGTGTGAAGGTCTCACCCTCGCCCGATGGATAGATGCCGTGGTAGCGCGATGGGTGGAAGAGGTCCTTCATCGAGATGTTGGTGAGCTTGAGTGATACGCGGCCGATCAGACCGGTAGAACCCCAACCAAGAGAGAACTCTACCTGGTCGTTGGCCTTTGACTCAAGGTCGTAGATGATGTCTACGGTGCCGTCCTCGGTGTTTGGTACAGGACGTGGATTCATCTTCTCAGGGTCGAAGTGACCGGTCTGTGCCAACTCACGGGCAGAACGGACCAGGTCGGTCTTAGAGAAGAGCTCGCCTGGACGGGTGCGGAGCTCACGACGGATAACGTGCTCATAGAGACGGTCGTTGCCGTTGATCACTACCTTATTGATGTGGGCCTGTGGACCCTCCATGATACGGAACTCAAGGTCGACTGAGTCCTTCTCGATGTTCATCTCCATTGGTTCCATACGGAAGAAGAGGTAACCCTGGTCCATATAGAGGGTTCCGATACCATCCTCGTCAGTATTGATACGCTTGTCGATCTTGGTCTGGTTGTAGACGTCGCCCTTCTGGAGCTGGAGGTAAGCCATGAGAAGCTCCTGTGGCTCGACGGTGTTGCCGACGATGGTCATGTTACGGATGTAATACTTCTGGCCTTCCTCGACGTTGAGGGTGACGTTGACGTGGCGATCGTCGAACTTCTCGACTTCCTCACTCACGATACGTGCGTCACGATAACCCAGCTCCTTGAACTTCTTGAGCAAGTTGGCCTTATCCTCCTTGTAGGTGTCAGGCACGAACTTCTTGGCGCGGAACATGTTATACCACTTGTTCACCGCATTGGTCTTCTTCATCGCAGCATTGGCCTTGCGGAAGGTCATGTACTTCTTCTTCAATGGGAAGAGTTTCTCATGTCCGATGCTGTCCCAGGTAGTAAGACCGTTGATGGTGAGCTCCTTGATCTTCACCTTCTCGTGCTTGTCGACGTAGATGGTGAGGTTGACCATGTTCTTGAGCGTAGGATCGTCGTTCTGTATGATCTCTACATCTGCATTCTTATAACCCTTACCGTCATAGTAACGCTTGATGATGGTCTTGGCACGATCCAGGATGTTAGGAGTTACCTGGCTGCCCTTGGCCACGCCGATCTGCACGTCGAGGTCCTCACGCTCAGACTTCTTCACGCCATCGTACTCAATGTTGGCAATACGAGGACGAGGAGAAAGCGCAATCTTGATCCAGCAGTCGTCATTGACCACCTTCTCGAGGGTGATGCGGACGTCGCTGAAAAGACCTTGGCGCCAGAAACGCTTGATGGCATTGGTGACCTCGTCGCCCGGTACAGAGATGATCTGACCGACTGACAGACCTGAATAGCCGATGAGGACGTAATCCTCATAATTGTCTGCACCCGTGACTTCGATGCCTCGGATGACATATTTCTTAGCGGTCTGCGCGGTGTGGTTGACCGTTGGGTTGAATATCGTGTCTGCGGGTTGCTCTTCCTGTGCCCATGCAAGTGTGGCGCTGGTAATCAGCAGGAACAACAAAGTAGTGATCTTACGTATCATTATATATTAATAATGTATTATCCTTTTTTATTCTTTAGCCTGTACCTGAGCAGAGGTCTTGCCGAAACGGCGTTCACGCGTCTGGAAACTCAGGATGGCTTCATAAAGGTCATCAGCAGCGAAGTCTGGCCATAGGGTGTCGCAGAAATAGAGCTCAGAATAGCTGATCTGCCAAAGGAGATAGTTAGAGATACGAAGCTCTCCACCGGTACGGATCAACAGATCCGGATCAGGATAATTGGCTGTGCAGAGATTCTGGCTGAATACCTGCTCGGTGATTTCTTCTGGCTTGATCTTGCCTTCGACGGCCTGCTGCGCAATCTGCTTGACCGCATTGGTGATTTCCCAGCGGCTACTGTAGCTCAGGGCGATGATCAGGGTGATGTCCTTGCCATCCTTGGTGCGCTCAACACACTCCTGCAGCTTGTTGTATGCAAACTCTGGCAGTCGGCTCAGATCACCGATTACCTGAAGGCTCATACCATTTTCAATCATGCCAGGAGTCTCTCGTTCTACACCCCACGCAATCAGGTTCATCAGCGTGTCTACTTCCTGCTTCGGACGGTTCCAGTTCTCAGTGGAGAAAGTATATACAGTGATATAGCGAATACCTGCATCTTTGGCTGCAATCATCAGGTTGTGCAGTGCATCGACGCCTGCTTTGTGACCTACCGAACGGTCATAACCCTGAGCCTTTGCCCATCGGCCATTACCATCCATAATTACTGCCACATGCTGTGGTACACGGGTTAAATCGAGTTGTTCGAGCTTAGCCATGAACGTATATTGTTTGTTTTATTTCTTTATAGTGAAATTTCCTCTTTGCACTAATTGCAGACTTGAACAGTGTTACCAGCTGTTCTGGTTCTTACACTCTATGCACCTCTCCTTGAAGTCGAACGTAAGTCCGAAGCGAATAGAGGCCATCCAGTCGTTGCCCATCAGTGCGCTGGTCTTGATCTTCTCAGGGTCGGCACATCCGTCGAGCTTGTCACCGAATGTCTTGGTGAACAGTAGTGAGACGTGGCCATTGAGACGTGGACGGATCTTCAATTTGAAGCCTACTCCCATCGGGATGCCCCAGGTGAAGTCGTTGTTCCCGTCGCCGCTTACAACGCCAGCCGTGAGACCCATGGTCAGGAATGGCACGTAGCGTTTCTTTTCGCGATAGTCCGACTCAAGTCCGTAATTCCAGAAATGAAACTCGGGAGAGATGGACGCCTGCCAGAAACGTCGGCTGAACTTATAATCTCCGCCCGGGAATGCATAATCGAAATCTGCCGTGTTGCCGCTGATCCCGCTGCTTATGAGTTCAGCTGCCAGTCCCCATCGGAGGTTGAGATTGTACCGGCCGATGATGCTGAAAGACAGCGACGGTGAATAAATCGCACTTGAAGCATTAATGTCGCCATAACCCCAGTTGATACCTGCACTGCCACCGATCTCATACATATATTCCTTTTCCTGCGCTTTGGCGTTTATGCTCCCGGTCAGCAGGAGCAGAAATGCGAAAAGGAGAGAGAGAAAGTGTCTGGAGCACTGCATTGTATGGGGATGTGGATATTAGCGGACCTTGATGAAGGAGAGCGAAGGGAGAGCTCCTCCCCATACCTGGGTGAAGCATGTGCCATCAGACTGCTTTCCGCCAAAGAAGTAAATCTCGTAATTGTCAGGATTGCAGATTACGGAATTTGACACATAATTAGCGAAAGCTGAGTTGTCTGCCATCTTTGGATATTTGGTATACAAGTTATGCCAGCTTACGCCATAGTCTTCGCTGTAGTAGAGGGTGGCATAGCTGCGGCCATAATGGGTGGCATGCTGGATGCTGCCGTCGGTATTGAATCCTGGGAGCAGAATCCAGAAAGTCCTAGGACGATCGCTGTCAAGGGCATATTCTATGATTGCACCACCCTGCATGACAGGGAGGTTGGCATGAGGGAACTCTGCCCAGTTGCAGCAGTCTTCATCCTCGTTATATCCATCGCACGACCAGGTGCTTGAGGTGAGGCTTCTTCCGTCGGCTGTCTTGCCACCTGCGATGTAGATGCGAGAGGTGAGGTTGCCGTTGTTAGGACGTGCTGCCACAGAGATCGGACGTGTGAAGCCACTGATTGGGAAATTGCGTGGGATGACCTTGTCGATGCGCCAGTCTTTGGCATTGCCAGAAACGGCGAAATGATAAGCGTCCTCATAATGCACAATCATGTTGAGCGTATCACTGTTCCATCTGCCAAATACGTCGCGGGTGGCCAGCTGGTTGCCGAGGATGTTGACGAATTCATAATCCTTATTTGCTACCTGCCAGTTATAGCCATCGGGTGAAGTGAGTAAAGCTCTGCTGTTCTTGCTGATGGCATAGAAAGCATTGTGCCAGGTATAAAGAGTCTGAAGATCGAGCAGCTCGTTGTCCTCTACGTTGACAGCTGCTGGCTCGGTCCATACTCTGCATTTGCTCTTGAGGTCAGAGGTGATGACCTGATTGCCCGTCACACTCTCCACAAACCAATATGCGGTGGTGCCCATAGTGTCTGTGCGCTGGTCGGTGATGAAAGTGTCGCCCCAGAGCTCGTCGGTATAACTGCGCCACTTGATAGAGTCTGCGCCTACCTTATGAACGTTGATCTTGACGTGATATACTTTGCGATTGCCTCGAGCAGCGATGTTCAAACGCACATCTGGGAAGGAAGCAAAATAAAGGGCAGAGTCTCCTGCGACATTCGAATACTGGCGTAATTTACCGTCGAGAGAATAAAGGCAGAAATAGGCAGAGTCAGGAGACGAATAGCTCATCGTCACCTTTACTGAGTCAGCAATAGTGCCATATGGGAGCGAATCGGCATTGAAGATAATACCGTCGTTAGGAAATTTCGCGTGGATGGCAGCGTCACTCGTGCCATAGTTGTCGATGGTGAATTTGTATTTAGAAAGGTCGCTTGCAATACTTGTATTGTCTGTAAGTGAGAAGCTGGAGACAATCGTGTTGAAGTAGTTGGTCGCCACGGTCTCTACATTGTCTCCGTCGCCTAAACAAGCAGAAAATACCAGCGACGCAGCCGCTGCCCAGAACAGGAATTTTATTTGATTAATCAGTTTCATTTTCTTATAATTGGAGGTTATACGTGCTATACGTGCGCGTATAGACCAAAAAATCGTGCGCAAATTTACGAATTTTTCTTCGATTAACCGAATTTCCAAGACTTTTATTGTTATATTTTAGATTATTTTTGTTAATTATAGACCTTTTTTTAGAAAATGTAAGAACTTTTTAGTTTCGTTTTCCTTTTTTTTGTTACATTTGCGCCATGCAAAAAACCATTTTAGTATTGCGTTCTTCCCTCTGTAATTATGAGCAGCGCGAAGCGCAATCCATCATAGATCTTCTTCTTGACGAGGTGTGTAACATCTCTAGGATTGACCGCATAATGCATCCTGATTCTGTCTTGCCCGATGATCAGCGTCAGCGGTTGCTCGATTGTGCCGCAAAGCTCAGTCAAGGCGTTCCTGTGCAACAAGCTTTGGGTTATGAATGGTTCTGTGGACAACGTTTCAAAGTGACTCCCGACGTGCTCATCCCACGACCAGAGACTGCGGAACTGGTGCAGTGGATCTGCGACGATGTGAAACTCCCTTGCGATAATATGAAACCCTCCTGTGATAATGTGAAACCCATAACTACGGAGCCGTTGACTATTCTGGATATCGGTACCGGAACGGGTTGTATTGCCATTTCTCTGGCCAGACTTATCAACAATTCACAAGTGTTGGGCATAGACTTATCAACAGCCGCTTTGGCCGTAGCAAGAGAAAATAGTTTTCAACAATCGGTTGATAATGTGTATTTTGCTAATTGTGATATACTTAAGTCGGTTAGTATCGATTATTTCAATACACAAATCAACCAGGAATTAACCAGTTATCAACCTACATGTAAGAAGAATAATCCACAAGAGTTATTCAGGGGTTATCAACAGGAGAATAGAGTTTTCAACATAATTGTCAGCAATCCTCCTTATATTTGTCAACAGGAGAAAAAGGACATGTCTTCTGTTGTCCTTGACCATGAACCTGCAATGGCTCTATTTGTGCCAGATGACGACCCTCTCCTTTTCTACCGAACCATCGCACAGTTCGGCCTTTCTCACCTTTCGGAAAACGGAAAACTTTATTTTGAGATCAATGCTGCTTATGGCGCGGAGACCTGCCAGATGCTTCGGGAAATGAGATATAAGGAGGTGACTCTTCGTCAGGATATCAATGGTCGGGACCGCATGGTGAAGGCTACTTATCGCTCTTGATTCTATTTTCGTTGTTCTGTATTTTTACTTAATTTTACTCTCCATTCCTATTAATATGTTTGCAAGAAAAAATAAAAAGATTCTGACTTATGATCAGGCGTTGAACCGAGCTGCACAACTGTGTAGTAAGGGTGAACAATGTCCGTCTGATATCTATGAAAAAGCGCAGGAATGGGGCTTGTCCGAAGCTGAAGCTGCCCGTCTGGTGGGATATCTCACGACTGAAAAATATCTCGACGAAGCGCGCTATGTCCATGCTTTTGTCCATGATAAATTTACATATCAGCATTGGGGAAAAGTGAAGATCGCTTATGCGCTTCGAATGAAGGGAATAAATGATGCTTTGGTTGATGATAATATGGAAGAAATCATTGATCCTGAAGTGTATTTGCAGACTTGTATGTCTCTCATTGATGCTAAAATTAAAGGCATGGAAATCCCTTTGTCTCAGGCGGATCGAGCCAAGGTGTTTAGGTTCGCTGCTCAGCGTGGATTTGAGCCTTCTGTCATTTCTAAGGCTCTTTCGAAATGTTCTCTTTGATTCTGCCTCGTCGCTGTCCTTGTTGTCAGCGCGCTTTGTTGCCTGCGGAAGGTCCTTTGTGTCTTCAGTGTCTGGCTTCGTTGCCTCGTGTCCATGCCGAAATGCCGGGTAATATGGTCGAGGCAAGGTTGGTTGGACAGATCCCTTTTGAACATGGGACAGCCTTCTGTTTTTATTCGCGTGAGGGTATGGTGGCCAATGCCATCCAACAAGCTAAATATCAGAACCGTCCGTGGGTGAATGCTGATCTGGCTCGGCTTTTTGTGCAGGAACTGAAACTGGCGCATTCTCCATGGCCTTACGATATTGACTACATTGTTCCGATCCCGATACATTGGAGCCGTTTGCTACGTCGAGGATATAATCAGACGATGGCTATTGCTGAAGTATTGCACGAAGAGTGGAAAATCCCTATCGAATCTCATTGTCTGAAGAAGAAATACACCCGGCATGCGCAGGTAGGCCTGGGACGAGAGGATCGTCTGCGGAGCGTGTCAGGAACGTTCAGAATATCACAGCCGGAACGGCTTTCTGGTCGTCATGTGCTTTTGGTAGACGATGTAATGACGACAGGAGCAACTATTGTTGCTGCGGCCGATGCATTGATGGCGGAAGTGCCAGGTATACGTGTTAGTTTTTTGTCTCTCGCAATCGGTAACTGAAAAATATGGTTAAAAAGAGGATTTTTTTTGGTTATTCAAAGAATAATTCCTATCTTTGCCGACGTTATATGCAATTAAAATAATCAATATAAAAACTGAAAAATTATGAAATCTATCGAACGTCTCGTAGCTGAAAAGCTCATGGCTATCAAGGCTGTAAAGTTGCAGCCAAATAATCCTTTCACCTGGGCTTCAGGATGGCATTCTCCAATCTACTGCGATAACCGCAAGACTCTCGCATTCCCAGATATCCGCACCATCATCAAGACTGGTTTGGTAAACACCATCCAGCGTACTTATGGTGATAAGGTCGATGCAATTGCTGGTGTGGCTACTGGCGCTATTGCTCAGGGCGCACTTGTGGCTGACGCTCTCGGCCTGCCATTCGTCTATGTGCGTTCGGCTCCAAAGGATCACGGTATGGGTAACCTCATCGAGGGTCAGATTGAGGAAGGCTGGAATGTAGTCGTTGTCGAGGACCTTATCTCTACAGGCATGTCTTCATTGAAGGCTGTTGCCGCTCTCCGTCAGGCTAATGTCAACGTCCTTGGCATGGTGGCTATCTTCACCTATCAGTTCCCACAGGCTGCTCAGGCATTTGAGGAGGCTCAGGTTGAACTGACCACACTTTCAAACTACACCGAGCTCGTTGCTGAGGCTGCAGAACTCAACTACATCAAGGAAGAGGACATCGAGGTGCTCAAGCAGTGGCGTGCTAACCCAAGCGAGTGGGGAAAGTAAGAATGAAAAATTGAAAATTAAAAATGAATAAGTGAATGTGCTTTCTGCAAAAAAAACTCGTTAATGAAAGTAATAATTCTTCATTTTTAATTCTTCATTTTTAATTTTGTCAAAATGTCAAGATATACAAGCGACGTAAAGATTATCAACGCGGCTCAGGCTTCTGTCTGGGCCCGTATCAGCGACTTCAGCGTCTATCAGCAGATGAAGGAGAACCTTCCTGCTGAGCAGAAAGCAGCCATCAAGGCGAAGATTAACGAAATGGGTGAGGGTAAGATCCAGTTGAGCGACTTCCGATTCTCTGCTGATGCAGTGGATTTCAAAGTCTCTGGCATGGATGTCCGTATCTATATCGTGGAGCGTGAAGAGCCGATGAAGTGTGTGAAATTGAAGGCGGATAAGGCTCCTATTGATTTCACGCTTTGGATTCAGCTCCTGCCAAAAGAGGCTTATCAGACCAAGTGCAAGGTAACCGTGGAGGTGGATATTCCATTCTTCCTGAAGCCGATGATTGGTAAGAAACTCGACGGCATTGCTGATCAGATTGCTGAGTTCATGACAAAGATTCCATATTGAAATGAAAGAATGAAAAAATGAAAGAATGAGTTTCGCCGATTGTTTTTCAACACAGCGTCATCTCAATGTTCTTTTATTTATCATCCTATAATTCTTTCATTATTTTAATTCTTTCATTTTATCATTTCAACGATTGAAAATGAAACTCTGGGAAAAATCCGTTCAGGTAGATAAGGATATTGAGCGTTATACCATTGGCCGTGACCGTGAGATGGACCTTTATCTGGCTCCATTCGACGTGTTGGGTTCGATGGCTCATATCACTATGCTTGAGACCATCGGCTTGCTCGAGAAGAGTGAGCTGGAGGTGTTGCTCAAGGAAATGAAAAGCATTTATAAGGATGCTTGCGAAGGTAAGTTTGAGATTGAGGAAGGTATTGAGGATGTCCATTCTCAGGTAGAGCTTCTGCTGACCCGTCGTCTCGGAGATATCGGTAAGAAGATTCATTCGGGCCGTAGTCGTAATGACCAGGTGCTCATCGACCTCAAGCTCTATATGCGTCACGAGATCAAGGAGGTCGTAGCCGAGGCTGTGAAGCTCTTCGACATGCTACAGAAGCAGAGCGAGGCGTATAAGAATGTCCTGATGCCAGGTTATACCCACTTGCAGGTGGCTATGCCATCGTCATTCGGCCTTTGGTTCGGTGCTTATGCAGAGAGCCTCGTGGATGACTTGCAGGTGCTTCAGGCCGCTTATAAGGTGGTCAATCGTAATCCGTTAGGCTCAGCCGCAGGGTATGGCTCTTCGTTCCCGCTCAACCGACAGATGACTACCGATCTGTTGGGCTTTGACTCTATGGCCTATAACGTGGTTTATGCACAGATGGGACGTGGTAAGACCGAGCGCGTGGTGGCTCAGGCTTTAGGCGGAATTGCTGCCACGTTGGCCAAGCTGGCCTACGATGCTTGTATGTATTCGAGCCAGAATTTCGGCTTTATCAAGTTGCATGATGCATTTACCACAGGTTCGAGCATCATGCCACACAAGAAGAATCCGGATGTCTTTGAGCTCACACGTGCCAAGTGTAATAAGATTCAGGCTGTCCCTGAGCAGGTGATGTTCATCTGCAACAACCT
>JAZUIL010000093.1:0-3622 GCA_045642245.1 Bacteroidales bacterium | reverse complement strand
AGCGTAAAGGCTGTTCTCCAACGACTTTCCGCGAGAATTATCATAAGAACAAGATCCTGGTGTAAATAACAAGCAAAAAACAATCAATCCATATCCTTATTTTATGAAACTTCCATTTTTAGCAGCGATCCTTGCACTGGCCGTCTCTTGCACACCATCAGCCAAGCAGGAAAACTCTCCTTTCGTCACTGTCCGTGATGGACATTTCTATCAAGGAGAGAAGGAATATCGTTACGTAGGTACCAATTTCTGGTATGGTGCTATCCTGGCCTCTGAAGGTCGTGGCGGTAATCGTGAGCGCCTGATTCAGGAACTTGATGACATGAAGCAGATCGGTATCGACAATGTCCGCGTCCTTGTAGGCGGTGATGGTCGTGAAGGTATTCCAAGCCACATTGCTCCTAAGCTCCAGCTCGAACCGGGAGTCTATAATGATACGATTCTCCAGGGTCTCGATTACCTCATGGTAGAGCTCGAAAAGCGAGAGATGAAGGCTATTCTCTATTTCAATAACGCCTGGGAATGGTCAGGTGGTTATGGTGCATACCTGGATTGGGTAGGCTTTTCAGCCGACGTTTATTCGAGTGATGATCAGGGAACTCCAGGTCCCGACGGCCGTCTCATGAAGCATTTTGACCGCACTCCTGTCCCAACGCTTGAAGGCTGGTACGAGTATATGCAGTATGCTGGCAATTTCATCCTCAACGACTCTGCCAAAGCGCTGGCTGCAAATCATGTACGTAACATCGTAACTCGTGTCAATACGCTCAATGGTCAGCCATATGCTGAGTCTCCTGCGCTTATGGCATGGGAAATAGCCAACGAGCCTCGCGCCTTCGGCACAGAGGCCTCTCATAAAGCCAAGTTCGTAGAGTGGATTGACCAACAGTCAACCTTGATCAAGAGCCTTGATCCTAACCATCTGGTTACTACAGGCAGTGAGGGCCGTAATGGTTGTGAGGAAGACATGGAACTCTTCAATGCCATCCATACTCTGCCAAATATTGACTATGCTTGTATTCATATCTGGCCAAATAACTGGGGATGGCTTGGCAAGTTCGATCAGAACTATGATGCAGACAAAACCATCGCAGAAGATGCTCCAGATCCTATCGTTGACAAGGTTGGTGAAGCTTGTGAGAAGACGCTGGCATACATCGACGAAGCTTACAGCTATATGCAGAAGGCTGGTCGTCCGATGGTTCTTGAGGAGTTCGGCTATCCACGTGACCGCTTCCTCTTCACACCTGGTTCTCCTACGAAAGGCCGTGACACCTATTATAAATATGTGTTCTCTATCATCCGCGACAGCGGCAAGATCGCTGGCTGCAATTTCTGGGGATGGGGTGGCCGTGCCAACGTCAAGAACGTTATCTGGCAGCCATACGATGACTATGTATGCGATCCTGCACAGGAAGAGCAAGGCTTGAACTCAGTCTTCGCTTGCGATACTACGACACTGGCAATTATCCGCGAGATGGTAGATAGTCTTTAGCATGCAAAAAAAGCTTTACTAAGACACTTTATACGATAAAAAACTGACAACAGGGACGTAATGTTGATTTCCTCAACTAAGGAATTTGACATTACGTTCCTGTTGTCAGTTTTATTTATCAATGATTTCAACATCACGTACGCGATGTCAGGATTCTCGCCTTATAATTTCAACAACGCGTACACGATGTTGAAATTCATCACGTCAGAATTTAACACTACGTCCGTAGTGTTGGTTTTCACGACCTTGAAATTTAACACTGCGGACGTAGTGTTAAATTTATACTGTTACAAATACAAATTCGTTTATTTTGAGAAAACCTTCGCAAACTCGCCGACACTGATCTTTACAGGTTCGACCATGTACTCAGGACGATTATAGCATTGCAGGCGATAAGTGTTCTGCTCAGGATCTTCCTGAGGAAGCATGAAAGCTTTCTCCACCTTTCCATCGTGGAAATAAGAGAAATACAAGCGAGAATAGTTGCCATCGCCACGACGAGAAGAGCACATGATCCACTTGCCGTTGCTCGACCAGGAAGGATAAGTATCGGCAAAACCTTCGCTATTGAAGTTGGTAAGGTCGACGAAAGGAGAAGACCCTGCGATAGAGTCGCTTTGAATAGGGAACTGGCCATCCAGCGACACACACATCACGTCAGCATCGCCATGACGGGTATGGAAGCAGCCATACTGTCCCTCAGGGAACAGCATATAGTGTCCGTCGGGACTGATACGTGGCAAGGTGGCACTCTTGTTCTTTGAGGCAGCATCATAGACCAGTTCTTCTTCGCCGAACGAAAGCGTCGCTACATCAAATGACTTGCGATACAGGTTGTACTGAACCTTCTCATAAGTAATATGGATATCCTCTCCTTTCATCTCTTCAGGAAGTGGGATAGACTTGCCGTAGTAGAGATAATTTCCATCTGGCGACCAGGTAGGATAAATCTCAAGAAGCTCAGGATCATTGCTGACAACGATCACAGAATCAGTAGCTATATCGTAGAGTATCAGGTCACTCTCAAGGTCATACACCTCAATCTTGTCAAGATGTGCGGTATAGAAAGCCTGACGTGTCTGGTTGGTCGAAAAGGCGATGAGCTTCTCAGTAGGATGCCATGAAGGATAGACACCAGAAGAGATGGTATAGTCGCGCTTCAGGTTCACCTTTGAGATCTCACCATCGTTCACGATAACGGTACCGGCATTCGACAGACGCACGTGGAAGAGCATATTATCAGTCTTATAGTTCTGATAACTGTGGCAGTTGATACACTGACCTTTTGCTCGGTCATTACTGGTGATTTCGTTGTTGAAGATCTCCGACTCTTCGAACGAGGTAAGGTTACGCTGAGCTATGGACATATAATTCCATGCTACGTATGTAGGCTCAACGAGTCGATAAGACACATACTCGTCGATAGGATCTGTTGCCACATGTATCTCAAATGCATTGAAAGCGAACCATTGACCGTCCTTCTCTCCCCATACCTCTACCTTGATGCTCTTGCCTTTCGAAGCATCGAGCATGGTGTGCCACTCAGATTCAGGGATCTGGACTTTTATACCGTTGCCGTAAGTCTGCTGCTTGCCATCAGGAGTAGAAAGACGAGCTACACAGGCATCGAACTCCTCTGCTGGAAGCATGAAGTTAAGTGGTGCGATATTGCAGGGAATGGTGACGTTGCAATAATCAGGAAAGATGGCTGGAAGATTTTGCACCTCCTGGCTTGATGCAGGGACGTCGGGATGCGAAACACAAGAGGTCAACAGCATCATGGCAATTGCCAAAAGCTGGAGAAGTCGATTTGCGAAAGAATTGACCATGATTAATAACTTGTAACTGTTGCTCTGTTGTTAATATATTTTCGTCCGAAGATGTAGTAAAACCAATAGGTGTCACCAAACAGTTCGTACATCTTTTCTGGGATAATCTTTTGATCCGTCCCATTGTTTATCAGATTTTCGAGATTTCCCCAGAATTGCTGGTAGCTTTCATAGATATCCTCACTGACTGGAATCATCATCTTCTTCTCCTCCGGAAATCTGTCAATATATAAGATGTATGCTTCCTGTGCATGCTGAGGAAATTCCTCATTCTGATGCATTTTAATATATTTGCGCA
>JAZUIL010000092.1:0-28804 GCA_045642245.1 Bacteroidales bacterium | reverse complement strand
ACGTGAGATTTGGGAGACGCCACTGATAAAAGGCGTTGCAAAGACCTCAGAGAATGAAGAGGTTATCCTCAAGGATCCTAACCTAAATCCTGAGAATCTTCCTGCCAACTATGTTGCAAAAACGACCGTCAAACGCAAGACAGTGGAAGTGGGCGACTATACTGCTCAGACGTTCTCTGGCGAGTGGAATCAACGCCAGCGCTCCGAACTCCTCCGTCGTCGTGCTACATTGCTCAAAGCTGTTATTGAGGCGCTCAAAGTGGTGAATGATGTCGAGACGGTTGCATCAGAGATTCAAGTAGAATCCCTTCTCAAATACATCCATTACGGAAAATAATCGGGGTAACGACCCAACAGAATAATTGACTAAAGCTTCACTTTTACGCATTAGCATCATGCCGCAACAATATAGTCATTGCCCTTACAGCGCTCTGTCTATATGGCACAAAGCATCAGCATTGAGTCAAAAGCATTGGCTTTAGCCTTACCGGTCGAAGACTGCTGGAATACGTGATTCATGAGAACCTGAAGATTGCAAGTTCGAGTCTTGTATCCGCCTCAAACATCATTCTACATGGCGGATTGGTGCAATGGTCAACACATCAGGAACATAGCCTTAGCATCATAGCAGCAGACACATTCGACAAAATTCATCCCTGTTCATGAAGGAAAAGAGCGAACAGGGAGGGCGGGTAGCTTAGTGGTGAAGCACACGACTGCAGATCATGACACATAGGTTCGAATCCTATCCCGCCCACAGAAACATTTGCTAACGTACCACAAAACAGGATGGAAAAGAAAGTTTGTATAATATGCGGTTACGATGACGTGCCAAAAGGTAAAGAAATTTGCGACTTCTGCGAAAAAGCAAAAGCGTCAATAGGTGATGTTAAGACTCGCAAAAGTGTATCTGTCGATTTGCATCAGTTCTCATCTCTTTTTTCAAAAGAAGGTGATTTTGTTGAAGTGACAGAATGGACAAATGGAGAGGGATTCGACATCTGTCTCAGCACCTCTGATACTAACCCGAGATACCAGACATTGTCGTTGACACGAGACGAGCTTGAAGCAATATACAACGCACTCGTACGACTTGGAATGGAATTTCTTCAATATTAAAATTTACTTATGCTCATCATTATCCAAAATCATCTTGCACTTCTGTCGCCCGAAGAGGCAGATAGAAGTAAAACGTCACTTCTCAAACGATGGCTACCAAGTACTAAGCAAGAACACAAAGAGCCATTAATATTGATAAGAGTATAATATTAAAGTATTATGAGAGGAAAACCAAAATTTGATTATGGTCAGAAGGTACGTTTTACTATTTCTGACCAAGAAGACAACGCGATGGAAAAGATAGGCTCAATTGAGATTATTGACCGATATGGCACCTTCTTTGATCCCAGCGATGTGTCGTATGACATCCTTGTTGAAGAAGAGAACTGCTTGTACAAACATATAACAGAGAAGCTAGTTAAGGCAATAGAGTGAACTTTATGAATAGTTATGAGACTTAGGTATCAAATCATTTTATGCCTTTTGGCATTACCTATTAACATCCTTATTCTGAACCTTGTATGGAATTGTATTATCCCCTCCACCACCGGATGGAAAGAGATCAATTACATGCATACCCACACTTCTTGCTAAACTCCAGTATCTATAACGACCGATCATTAGTATTAACCAACATCGGACAAAAGTTAAGACGCTTGTAGAAAGTCCACAAAATCGTTGCTGCCGATTGATGATACTCAATAACAGAAGTATCATGAACCATTCCTCCACTCTTTTCCTTTCGTGAGAGACGAAGTTCCGCCACCGCCTCAGCATTGGGAAGCAGTAATAATGTCTCTTCGTAATAGGCAATCAGGCAATTGTATAAATCGGAGAAATGGTCATTGATGTCAGATGCTATCGAAAGATATTCAGATCCACATGTTAATACTTGATTCCCCTGTTGCAGCAGACTCAAATTATGCCTCATTTGAGCCTTGATTCGATACACGATGACTCGATACGATTCATAAGATATTCCTATTGCCTGAGAAATATCCTTCTCTGGTAATGCTTTGCTTTTGTCCAGAATAGTCAGAAGCCAGCGCAACAAAATAAATCGTTCTCGTGGTTGCAGTTCTTGAAGCATGATAGCTACCAATTGAGAAAATGTCTCAATCATACGTTCGGTTTGCAACATAAGATGACCATTGCTACAAGCACAAAACTCTTCAGCATGTTCAACATAAAACTCCCTTAGTTTTGTTTCCGATGCTGCTCTATTAGTCAGATAGTTCCTGAAGGTTGAACGGATCCATGCCACAAAAGTATCACGATGCTGCACGCTAGATAAAATTTTGTAAGGCTGTTTATTTTCACCATCAGCGCCCTCACGTAAATACAGGAAAAAATCTTCTTCTATATCCTCGTAATCTTCGAAAATATCGTCTCTAAATGCTTCGTATCTATCCCTCAACAGAGGTCTCATCCTTTCGTGCAACAGCCAATACATTGCTTCATCTGCCTGCTCAGGATGTGCAAGGATGAAGTCTAGAAATTCGGATAAAGGTATATGCTGGAAGCTCGTAGCCATAAAATGTATCGAAGTTAATTCGTGCGCGAATTTACACATTTTTTTGGAAATAATAGTGAATTATCAAAAAATAAATGTTTTTGCTTGTAACATTTCTACTATTTGCATACTATAAAGATGAAAATAGCCTAATGACACCATTATTGGCTGTCGTTATTTTTCAAAAATAGTATATAAAAAAAATAAAAACTATGTCAACAAAAGAATCAATTATTATCAAGAACAGCAAGGCTTCTACCACAAAACCACTCCTTCAAAAATGGATTAATGAAGGTGGCACGTATTATCCTATAAGTGGTAATACTGTGTTACTTGATACCCCTGGACATGGGGTCTTCAATGTAGTAAAGTCTGCTAATCCGATGGATTCCCGTCTTGGTCTTGTGAAGATTGCAGATCATTTCGATTTCAATTTCAAGGTTTATGAATTGGGATGCGAAGAGATGCTACAAACTATTCAAAAGACATGGGAATCGGATGTATTTGTGAATGGTAATAAGAACCTTGGAGTAATATTCAATGGACTTAAGGGTACAGGCAAGACTCTATCTGCCAAACTCCTTTGTAATGCACTAAACATTCCAGTTGTGATTGTTCAATATCCTTTCGATGGACTCGTATATTTTTTACAATCGCTTTGCTTTGAATGTATCGTATTTATTGATGAGGCTGAGAAAACATTCAAAAAAGGAGAAGATGACGACATGCTACTTCGCATCATTGATGGAGTATACAATTCTGCCAGAAAACTCTATGTACTAACAACAAACCAACTGACACTCAACGATAATCTTCTAGGTCGCCCTGATCGAATCCGCTATCGTTTTGAATTCAACAATCTGATGCCAAAGGCAATAACAGATTACCTTGATGACAACCTAAAACCAGAATATGCCGATCAGCGAGATAACATCATTCAGCAGATTGACCTTCTTGAGATTTCTACTATTGATATTCTAAAAGCCCTTGTTGATGAGGTAAATATTCACGGTTCCCTACCGAAAAAGAATTACATGAACATTCCTACCGCTAAGTATGTTTATGAAATTCTAGAATTCTATGATATCAATAACATTGACACCCACGTCAGCATCAGTTCTTTTCTCCAAGAGCAAGCGTTCATTGAAGGAGGAATTTCCATCACAGAATGGCTGAAGAAGCCTCAGAAGGATAACCCCAAAGAAAAGAATGAGGACTTGATGGAAGAGAAATACGGTTACGTCTGTGTGAATAACATTAACAGTCAGTCGCCTATGATGTGGCGTGATTGCCAAACCTCACATGGCACTGTTGTTACAGAACCGACATCTGACGGATATTTCCTTATAGCTCCACATTATGGAACCGATATTCATCTTTGTCTGTTGTTGAACAAAAAGGATGCTCCTTCTCTGTATCGAGGGGCATTGGCAAAATAGAGAAACCAACCTTTATATAATACAGACAATAAAAGACATCACAATTATGTGTGAAAAGAAAAAATGAAAGATTTACCAATACTGAAATACAGCGAGTTACAAGAGATAATGTACCTGGATCACGGAAACCATCTTAATGGCGTTGTTGTGGATGATGCCTCGCTTGATGAGATGCTTAGGATTGAGAAAACGATGTGCCGTCTGGATGTGATGGGTGACGATGAAAGACGCGAGTTGTGGATAGAGATGAAGGCTCCTTGCAAATGCGACAGAGAGGAAGATGCTGATAAGAATGGCAATTACTGGTATTTGCTTATAACGGGCTGTTATCAACAAATGCACTATATGATATTAAGTAATAAGAGCTGGAGATTCATTGATATGCGAAGCCATGAAAGTGGTCGTGGAAATCGCAAACCTGACCTATGGCATGGGAACGTCAGCAAAGCTTTGAAGAAATTGGAAGCGTATGTTTCAGCCTTGGTTGATCGAATTTGTGCAGATCCAGATGAGTACAACGCGTATGTTGCCGAACATCTGCCTTATCACAAACGGGAAGGTCGGATAAGGCGCAAGGATTTAAACCGCATCTGTCCTTGTTATAAGACCTTTGATATTCCAGAACAAGTGGCATCTATAGTCAATGGCATGCAAGCCTTACCAATATCTACCTATGACAAGATGACGCTCAGGACTTACATGCATATATGGAGAATCCTATATGAGGCCTATTGTACAAAAGACAGATATGCAGATCATACTGGAGATTGTTTTGAAGGTTTATCTGATGTTGAAGTATTTAAGCATAACAGCAAGGGACGTGAAATTGGAGGTTTTGACCTTGATTCGGAAGAAGATTTCCTAAAGTGGAAAGGTGAAAACAGTTCATATCATTGTCTAGATGTTGCTTATGCTCGAGTGCACCTAAGTCCGATAAAGAGTGGCGATTATATTTACAACGAGGAGTTGGGGGTTCCTGAAGGCAAGTGGTACTTCTCACTTGGTTATAGTGTCTATGGCTATTCGCAGGATGTAATAAACATGCTTGAGGCTTTGATAAATGCAGGTATTGGCTTGTATTGTTCTTCAAACGAAAGATTGCTGAAAATGGCTCTTGAAGAAGATTGGGTTAGCATTTCACCTCTTCCCAATAAATATTCGCATGATGAAGAGGTTGGAAATGAGATTTCATTGCCGTATGCTGATGAAGACATTAGTGAGGACCAAGTGAACAAAGTGATAGCAGCGACACAATGGGAACCATTGGAAAATGTCCGGCTTAATAAGCTAATTCCATTGGATGACCATGTTTATGAATTTATGCGAGAAGAAATAGTTGAGCCGATGACCATGAGCGATATTCGCCATAAGTACGAGCAAAAATACAAAACATATCTCTGTGTCCATTTTGAATCGGGAAAAGGATACTTCTTTTCGAAGAAGAATGAAGATGGGAAATACAGCTACCACTATTATCCGACCTTCAATGAAGCAATGAAGGAGTTGATAATCTGTGGCGCAAGTATGGGCGAGTTATAAATAATGAAACGTGAAATAGACGAAAATATATCTTAATGAAGAAAGAATATTTCATAGGCGACAGACGCAAATATGGCATTACGATAATGGAGACTATCCGGCTTGAAGAAAAGTTGCCTGGAAGGGAAATCTATAAAGTGAAGTGGACAACGCTCACAAACTATGATGGGTTGAATATTCAGGCCTTTCCAATGGTTAGGACAGATGAGGAGTTTTACGACTTTACTCCTATTACTAAAGCCGAATACAACGAAATTCTGACCGTCTTAAGAAGTGTCAGTGAGGAACTGAAACCATTACTTGAAGTCAAAAAGCAGATTGATAATAAACTATATGAGACACATAGAATGGTGTGGATGAAATTCCCCCAAATAAGTATTCAATCTCAAAACACAATTATTCAATGATATCTTTATTTGTTCTTTTTTGCGAAGACACCTGCAGCAATACTTCCTGAAAAGTTGTGCCAAGCAGAGAAGATGGCGCCGGGAACTGCAGCCATCGGATACATGGCGAAATGAGTGGCGGCAAGAGAGGTCGCAAGGCCAGAGTTCTGCATACCTACCTCGATGGAGATCGCTGTGCTTTTAGCTTTGCTCATTCCTGACAATCTGGCCAATGTGAAACCTAAGACGAGGCCTGACAGGTTGTGCAGAATGACTGCCACGGCAACGATCAAGCTACAGCCAAGGATGTTGGCAGAGTTGTGCGATACCACAATACCGATAATGGCAGCGACAGAAAGTGTGGAGATCATCGGGAGCAACGGGGTAACCTTCTCAGTCTGAGTTCTGAACCAGTGGCTTACGACAAATCCTGCAACGATCGGCAGAATAACCACTTGCACAATACTCAGAAACATGGCATACGGATTTACCTCGATATTCTCTCCTGCCAGAAGTAGCACAAGGAGCGGTGTAATCAGGGGTGCTAACATCGTGGATACTGCAGTCATTCCTACCGATAAGGCAATGTCTCCTTTGGCCAGATAGCACATCACATTTGAGGCGGTACCTCCAGGGCAACATCCCACCAGAATCACTCCTAATGCAAGCTCTTGTGCAGAGATAAGAGCTTACAAAGCAACCATGCTACCAGCGGCATGATGATGAACTGAGAAAGTTCTCCAATGAGAATATCTTTCGGACGTTTCAGTACAGGAACGAAATCCGCAGGCTTCAGAGTCAGGCCCATGCCAAACATCACGATACCCAAGAGTGGCGTCACGGTAGAGGTATTCATCCAGAGGAAACTCTCTGGAACGAAAAGAGCGATGACCGTCACTATCACGACGAGAATCGTGATATGCGAAGAGATAAGTTCGGAAAGATGATGTAGTTGTTTCACCGTAGTTCTAGATTGTGAAATTTAGGACAAATTCCTATTATTCTTGGATTATTATCGGTGCAAATATAAGGAAAAACCGGATATGTTGCATATAGAGTCAGAAATATTTGGTCAATTCATCAAAAAATATCATCTTTGCGCCCGATAAAATAACTAATGAGACAACAGATGTTCAAAAATATAAAAGCCGTATTCTTCGACATTGACGGCACTCTGGTTTCCTTCAAGACGCATGAGGTACCACAATCGGCTAAAGAGGCGATTCATGCGGTGCGTCAACGAGGTGTAAAGGTTTTCATTGCCACGGGTCGCCCGATGCCCTTCATCAACAATCTGAAGGATGTGGAGTATGATGGTATCATGTCGGTGACGGGAGCTTGCTGCATGACGGCCGATGGTGAGATCATCCAGAGCCAACCCGTTGAGAAAAGCGATATAGAAAGACTGATAAAGGAAACTTCACAACGTCCCATGCCTGTGCTCTTTGCCAGCAAGGACAAGGCGATAGGCTGTATGATCGATGCAGATCGAAAAAGTGTGGAGGAGGTCATGACACTACTCAGCTTGGAAGTTCCCGAAGAGCAACCGATGGACAAGGCGCTGGACATGGAAGTGCTACAGGTCATTGCCTTCTTCACCACAGAAGAGGAACCGAGAATGATGGACGAAGTACTGAAGGGATGTGATGCTGCACGCTGGCATCCTGCTTTTGCCGACTGTATCAGCAAAGGGACGAATAAAGCTACCGGCATTGACGCTATCTGTCTGTATTATGGCATTGATCTGCAGGACACTATGGCCGTGGGCGACGGAGGTAATGACATCACGATGCTCCGTCATGCTGGCGTAGGCGTTGCCATGGGAAATGCTTCAGACGAAGTAAAGGCTCATGCTGATTACATCACCGACGACGTAGATAATGACGGTGTGGCAAAATTGCTCCAGAAACTTTGATTCCTTTCTTATCGAATAATTTATGATCGAAAACAAAATAACTCCAGAGCTGGTGGCCAGTTGGCTGAAAGAGCGGAAACCAGACAGCCACAAAGGTGATTATGGCCGTGCGATGCTCGTAGCTGGCAGCAAGGGAATGATGGGTGCTGCACTGCTGGCAGCAAGAGCTTGTATGCGAAGTGGCGTAGGACTGCTGACGGCAAGAGTCCCTGCATGCGGTTATGAGATCATGCAGCTGGGAATACCAGAGGCAAAATGCGATTGTGATCCTTGCGAAACACATCATTCAGCCATCGAGATTCCCAAAGATACCGAGGTGATTGCTATCGGTCCTGGATTAGGTCAACACATAGAGACACAAAAAGCATTGCACCAACTGCTGATGCAGAAACCTCAGCGGCCGATGGTCATTGATGCTGATGCACTCAACATCCTTGCCCTGCATCCGGAGTGGATGGAACTCCTACCTGCCGGATCAATACTCACTCCACATCCTGGAGAGATGAAGCGACTGGCTATCGATCCGTATTTACTGGCAAAAAAGTACAATCTGGTCATCGTGTTGAAAGGACACCAAACGCGTATCATCGCCTCTGAAAAAGTTTATATCAATACACTTCATGGCAATGCAGGTATGGCTGTAGGAGGTTCAGGAGACGTCCTGACGGGTATCATCCTTGCCTTGTTAGCGCAACACTATTCGCCTCTGCAAGCTGCCACATTAGGTGTCTGGCTGCACGCTTTTGCTGCAGACATAGCATTGACCGATCATAATAGCATGGAATCCTTGCTTCCGTCAGATATTATTTCTCATTCAGGCGAAGCTTTTAACCTTAGCCGTCGATAAAATAGAATCGAATAACTGATATTAGCTTCCTGTTTTATAATAGACGCCAGTCTGTCATACGAAAAAAGTTGTTTATCTTTGCCACGAAATAGAGCGGGAAAAATCCACTCTATGAATGTTCAACAACCTAAACAACAAAGCAGTATGAGAAGCATTACCAAACTGGAGCTGCAGTATGCGCATCGATTCTACAATTTTCAAGGTGAAGCGCAGTATCTGCACGGACACACAGGTGTCCTCACTATCGAGGTCGAGGATGATGTTACACCTATGGTCAATATGGTCTTTCCGTGCAACGAAATCAAGAAAGTGGCGTGGGATTTACTGAGGAACTTTGATCACGCGTTGATTCTGCGCGAAGACGATCCGCTCCTACCAGCTATTCTCGGTGTTTATGAGCAGCAAGGAATCAAGGACGGACACAAGCTGAACACTATGAAAGGCGAAGCTTTTAAGACCGAATGGGCAACAGCTTATCCGAATTGCCGTCTGGTGGTTACCAAAGAGTCAATGACTGTGGAAGGAATGATCAAGATTGTCTATGATCTGCTCAAAGACAAGTTACCTATTGCCAAACTTACCTTCAAGAGTGGCGATAACACCGCATCGCAGGAATATAAGCCGAAAAAGCATTTTGAGCGCTGTCCGTTATGCGGTGTATCACTTGACAAACATGGTAAATGTCCGAAATGCGGCTACAAAAAGAAGTAAATAAAAGAAGATGTCCTGACTCTTGCTCAGTAGCAAAGTAGTCAGGACATCTTTTATTTATGATTTCTTATTTTAGAAGTTGTCTTCGTGAATCTCGAAGTAAGCCTGTGGATGAGCGCAAACAGGACAGATCTCAGGAGCAGCCTCTCCTACTACGATGTGACCACAGTTGCGGCACTCCCATACCTTAACAGAAGCCTTCTTGAATACCTCCTGAGCCTCAACATTCTTAAGGAGAGCGCGATAACGCTCCTCATGATGCTTCTCGATAGCAGCTACGCCACGGAACTTTGCAGCCAACTCTGGGAAACCTTCAGCCTCAGCAGTCTTTGCAAAACCCTCGTACATATCGGTCCACTCATAGTTCTCACCATTGGCAGCCTCAGCGAGGTTCTCTGCGGTAGAGCCAATACCTTCGAGCTCCTTGAACCAGAGCTTAGCGTGCTCCTTCTCATTGTCAGCGGTCTTCAGGAAGAGAGCTGCAATCTGCTCATAGCCTTCCTTCTTAGCCTTTGATGCGAAATAAGTATATTTGTTACGAGCCTGTGACTCACCAGCGAAAGCAGCCTCAAGATTTTTCTCGGTCTGAGTGCCTGAATAGTTGTTTGCCATAATGTAAATAATTTGAAAGTTAGTGTTTTTATTATTATTACTGTTATTTAGTACATAATTTTCTTTACCGAACCATCGCTCATACGGATGATGTTCTGTCCCTTCTGAAGCTTGTCATGACGCATACCGCTGGCATCATAGATGTCAAGTGTATGTACCTTCTTTTCAGTTACAACCTGATCGATACCAGATGGATCATTCACTGTTGCACTGATGCTAACCCAAGAACAAGCTGGAATTTCAAAAGTTAACTCAGGACCTTCATAGGACATGCCTGTAGATTCTCCTCCATAGTCGACAACAACATCCCATCCCGCAACATTCTTACCCGAAAGCTTCACCTCACGACCCTGATGGAACTTACCGTTGAAGGTATTCTTGGTCAACTTCACACCGTTCATCTCCACCTCAATATCTGCAAGTTGTGTAGCAGATAGATTCGTGTTGATCTCCAGCTTGGTAGCCTTACCGAGCTTGTAGTATTCAGCCACATGATCGTAGAAGAAATCTACGCGCTTCTTAAGCCAGTTCTGAGCATTTCTCATCTCCTCGTCATAGTTAGGCCACCATGCATTGAGAGGCTTACGATGGATTGGATACTCAGTCTTGATACGCTCATACATAGGGCTCCAGATCTCTGGCCAGATGCGGTCATAGTTCAGGAAGTCTCCCATATATACACTGCAGAAGTCGAAGAACATATTGCTGAAATCCTTGTCGTCCATCAAGCGACGGAAGAGACGAGTATGATCAGCCTGATTTGCCCAATTATTATCACGGTCGTAATTATTGTTATAGATCCAATCAAGCGTCTTGTAGCTCGAAGAACGGCCGTACAGACCCAAACCGAAGTCGGTATCCTTAGCGATCCAGCGCCAACGGCCATCCTCTGCAATAGGACGCCACATCACGATATTGTTGCCTGGGAAGTCGAGGTTCACATAGAACAGATTCATGATCATCAGGTTAGCAAACTCCTTGCAATCCATCCATTCCTCAAACTCAGCCATCGTATGGCCTTGTTCGGTATAGAATTCCTTGAATTTGTTAAAGTTATCCCAAGTACCAGTCTTCAGCTCGTACCAGTTCTCAATCATATCAATATCCTCGAGCTTGTCATAATTGGTGTAGATGTTATCCTCATTGCTACGCTCACGGATGTTGAGCATACCAAGATACTGACCATTGATATAGACGATGGCAGGACTGTATGCCTGATAATCAAGATCGACGTTCCAAGCGAATGAGCGCTGCATCACAGCATCACGCAGGTAGAGATAATCGAAGTCATTGCCACTATTGCGAAGCATCAACGACTTGAACTCAGTCTGACCAGGACGATCCTCTGGGAAGAACTCGTAGCTGAAACGCTTCTGATCAGCGTCGAAACGCTTGTTGGCATAAATCACGAGTGTCTTGTATGTTGCATCTCGTGAACCGCCACCTGCCACACGGGTCTCACCAAGCTGATTGATCTTGCTGTCCTCATCAGGAGCGGCAAAATACTCAATGTTCAGAGGACGACGCCAATCGAGCTTATTGCTTGAATTGTTGTTTGAATTATAGATACCTAACTGGCTACCATAGAAATAATCTCTATCGGTAACAAGAGAAACAACAGGCAATGTCATCTTACGATCCATAAATAGATAAGATTGAGCAAGAGAGCGTGGTGACATATAGCCGTCGCAGACGACCTTTGCACGAATCACCTGCGAGCTACTGATCTTGATAGGTGCACTATATACGGTGCTATTCTCGGTTGGTTCCTTGCCATCGGTCGTATAAACGATCTTTGCATCTTTTGGTGCATCTTCTGGCAACGACAAAGTCAGGTCGAAGCTCTGAGCAGACTCAAAAACTCGGCCTGGAACGCTGAATACAGGATTACCCAAGAGTTTCTTTGAGTCGATCAAAGTGCCGCAGTTAGCTTTACCAGGAGTTGGCACAGCCTGATAGCCTTGCTTCTCAGCTCCATCGGTCTCACGGCCATATGCGATGTTTGGAGCTGGCTGCTTCTTCATCTCCACCAGCTTATCTACTACCACATTACCCTTGAAGAGATAGATAGAGCCATTCTTACCTGATTCAAGACGGAAAGGTGCATGCCAATCCTTTTTGCCATCATACTTATCACAATAGACGATCTTATAGCTCTTAGCTGCCAACGAATAGTCTGACAGGCTGAATGCTTCAGAAGCTTTGTCTGTCAAGCCAATCTTATAGTCTTTCAGATTGATAGGTACGACGCTCTTATTATAAAGCTCTACCCAAGAATCTGGGAACTCGTGAATATCGTCCATAATACAGTCGATGTTCGACTGCATCACCTCATTGATCACAATAGGCGATGCATTCTCATCAGTACCAAGATCTGTATTTGCATCCATCAGCTGGTAGAACTTGATACCCTTCTTCTTGCCGAGCTCGTGATAGCGGAAACGCTCCTTACCCTCATCGGCATTGAAACGCAACTGGTAATTACCCACAGAACCGATGATGTTGATGCTAGTCTTACCAGATTCCATGGCAATGCTATTTACAAAAGGAGTCTCATTGCTATATTCAAGGTTAGGCTCACCCTTTTCTGCATTGTCATAACCGATGTAGTAGCCAGATACTGACTGGATGTAGTAAGAAACACCACCAGCGGCACTTCCATCTTCACCCATGACTGTAGCTGCTACGGTAGCACCACGCTTCTCCTTAGCTACGAATGACGTCAGATCAGTACCGGTCAGATCACCGTTCTTGACCTGCTCCACGCCATTGACCTTCAGGCTGATATTCTTGAAGTAGTACTTGTTAGCCTCCGCAAAGTCATTGAGGTTGAAAGCAATGGAATGGCCACCTTCGCTTGCACCAGGGAAAGAACCATTAGAAGTGTAGGTTGTCCACTCGGTGTCAAACTCCACATTACCGATACCCTCCCAGTGATGATAATTACCTGGCTCCTTGTGGACTTGCGAGCCTGACGCTGCCTTCTTGTCGGCACGAACATCCATCGAGAATTCAAAACTATCACCTGTGTGGAAAGTCTCATTGGCCACAATCCAGAACTGAGTATCCCATTCGTGCTCTATTCTTCTTTCTGACTCTACAACAATGACGTTCTTCTTCTGTGAAGCGTCCTCTTTGGCACGTGTAATCTTGAAAACAGCAGCGTCGGTCTGAGCATTGCCCTCAATGACTCGCACGTCTGTTCCGTAAATCTGCATCGGAGCATTGCTTACCGAAAAGAAATTGCCTTTAGAATCGAGTTCTTTGTCCTTAAGAGCTCCATTGAATACATTAGCTACATTGTTTTCATCATCAGCCTCATAGACGATAAGATAGGTACCTGTCCAATCTACTGGTTCGCTCTGGACCTTGACATATTTGTTCTGCGCCATGGCCGTGAATCCTAAAGAGAGTGCCACAGCCATAGTCGATGCAAAGTGATAGAATTGCTTCATATTTTTTTGATTTGTTTACTTTTCGGTGAAGTTCTCCTTTATTTGGGGAAGCATAAATTATAATTGGTTGCAAAGATACAAAAAATTCTATATAATTGGCCTATGAGCACAAAAAATCCATCTTTCATTCATAAAAAAGAATAGAAAGATGGATAATTTGTCAAATTATTCGCCCACTACCAAGTGCTTATCAGATATCTTTGATACGATACCGCCTTTTGAGCTAGAATAATGCTTCACATGACCCTTTACCTTGACAGCACCTACACCATCACTTTCCAAATGCAGTGTATCAGCATCAATTTCGAGCTCACATGCACCGACACCTTCACTCTTAAATGAAGCCTTATTGCACTTAACATTAACTGATGAAGCGCCGACTCCCTCCTGATGGAACTTAAAATTCTGACAATTCAGATCCGAGATTCGTACAGAACCTACACCATCACTCTCAAATTCAAAGTCATTGTCAAAGTTGATCGCCTGCTTTGCCTCAAAAGATCCTACTCCATCAATTTCGACTTTGGTCAATGTTGGAGACGAGATATAGAAGTTCACACTGTTCTTTGTGTCTGAACCCTTCTTCTGATCAATAGTCAGACAGTCGTCTTTAAATGTAATGATCGTTCTTGCAATGATAGCACTATCACCTTCTGCCCTGACATTATAATCACCTTGAGTATAAATGATATTACCTACACCATTCATTTCAATAGTAGTGAAAGGCTGAGCCTGGTAATTTTCTGTTGTTTCGATTTTCGAAGAATTTGCACAGCTGGTCATGACCATCATGGCAGTTATCATAGTTAAGAAAGTTTTCATATTCTTATAGTTTATAAATGATTAATCAATTGAAAAGATGTCTCATTAGTTGATTTTTACAGCCGTACCACTGCAAGAAACCATCAGCATACTGCTACTAGCACCTACTGTCTCATAATCCAGATCAATGCCAACAATAGCATTTGCACCTATTTTTGCTGCACGTTCTGCCATTTCCTGCATTGCAGAATCCTTCGCTTCACGCAAAACTTCCTCATAGCTACTTGATCGACCACCGAAGAAGTCATGGATCTGAGCAGTAAAATCCTTCAAGAAGTTAGCGCCGATGATTGTCTCACCTGTTACTACACCGAAATAAGTCTCAATTTCATGACCCTGAATGGTCGGAGTTGTTGTCATTAACATAGTTGTATAATTTATATGGTTAATAATGTTTGTATTCAACTGTTTCAAAAAGCTAGTTTAATTGTTTTTTGTTGGTGCAAAGATAAAGTGTTTTTTCCAATCTGGCAATCAAATGACAACATTGTCAAGCTTTTTTTCAATAATATATACTTATCAGCGGGCAACCTTGCCAAACTCTTATACATTTTTTAAATAAAATAATTGGAGATTTGAAAAAAAGGAAGTATATTTGCCGCGCTAAACTATTTCTTAAATATGGCACAATTCCGACACCTTGACCACAAAAACCTTGTAGCTTTTGTTCGCATTGTTTCCGAACTCATAAAGATCGATAATGTCATAGATGCTGAAGAGATATCCATGCTCATGCAACTGGAGCAGCAATATGGATTTGACAGAAGCTACAAACGTGAAGCCATGCACCTGACTCTTGCCGATGCCATGGCTCAACTCTCTCAGCTTGATCTTCAGGCAAGAACCCAGATCCTACAATCTTTTGAGGCAATTGCTGGCGCTGACCGCGTCTGCGTCACCCGTGAAGCTATCATGCTTCTGGCCCTTCGCTACTGTCTGGGAAGCAAGCAAGATAAAGATTGTCAGATAATTGATTGTCCGGCTTCAATGGCAGCTCCTGATCAAGCTCCCTATGTGATGTATGTAGAGAGCGATCTTAACGATGAAGTTCACGAACAAATCGACAATCAGATGGAGCTCATTCAACTCATGTTGCAGCAATATGGATTACGTCTCTTCTACGTAGAACAAATTGTGAGCAAGATGTCTGAAATGGACAGAAACATGATGTTGATGACCCTTGGCTATTTGGCTCCAGAACTTGACGACAGCCAGATTGAGCAGATATATCAACGTATGCAGGAAACTAATACTGAGACTTTCACCACTCGTGTCATGGCCCGAGACCTGCAGGTATCTGCATTAAGAAACGTCAAGCCTTCGCTGCTTATCAGCATGGGATCAGCCTTCTTATGCATGACATTAAAAGACTCTGTCAAGAATCAATTGAAATCATTCCTCAATGATTTCAGCCAGCTTGTCAGTCCTCATAGCATTTCAGCAAACACATCATTAGAAACTGGAAACGATAAGTTACGATACTTTGGTTATTACAAAGCGTTCTTTGACTTCATTCTCAAAGCAGAACCAAAGGAGAGTCATCTTGTTATATGGCCTCTCAAGTCAGAATTTGAATTCCCTGAGGCAAAGCGAACACTCCGACTGAATCAGCAGGAAGCGTCTCTCTATACCCTGATCCTCGAGTATACCTACAAACATGAGGGTAAAGGCCTGCCACTCTGCTATACTCCAGCACAGAAGCGAATCGAAGCTCTATATCGAACCATCTATTGCTGCAAGAAATGTGTCGATGAGGCGGATGTAATCTATCCTGAAAATCTGGCGCCTATCCGAGCAAAGATTGAAAAAAAGATGAGAGATCAGCTGTCCGGCCTCAGCAACCTCGAGGATTATATTCCACATAATGATAACAGACAGGGATTCTATCGTATTGCCGCGCACGTACGTAATATTATGGTAAAGGCAGATATTCGCGAGGATGAAGTAAACTTGCAGGATTATGACTGGAGATAAGACTTCTTTTCCTGACAATGTTACCTTTTTGTGACGATCTCAACACAGAATCATGCTGACAATGTTGTCAAGAAATACGTGGTTTGAATTATATGCCGTATCTTTGCACCAACAAAAAAACAAAGAACAAGCATTATAAACCACTAAAAACTTTACAACTATGAAGAAGCTGACTAAGTCTTACAACAAGAGAATTTCGGGTGTATGTGGCGGTATCGCAGAGTATTTCGATCTCGATCCTACAGTAGTTCGTCTCGGCTACCTTTGCCTCACTATCTTTGCACATTGTTTCCCAGGTTTGCTCCTTTATATCATCCTGGCTATCACAATGCCAAAGTCAGACACCAAAATGATTGAGAATTAATAATAAGGACGTTAAAGGAGCAAAATCTTTAACGTCTTTTTTCGGTAATGACAATAAATAATTAAATACTTATATAATATGGCAACTCCAACAAACAACAAAAAGCTGAGCGCAGGATGTCTCCTCTCTGTCTTATGTTTCATCTTCGTAACTATTACCATGGCAGCAAGCTGTACAGTAGTAGATTCTGGAGAGATTGGCATCAAGTTCCACAAGTGGTCAAGCAATGAGCAGGATTACGGTGGCGTAGAAGGAACCTGCAAAGGTTGGGTATTCTACAATCCTATCACTTCAAGTGTATTCACCTATCCTACTTACATCCAGCGTAAGAATTACGAGCCTTTCAACGTAAATGCAAAGGACGCTTCAGTCTTCAAGATGGATCCAACCATCGCTTATCGCATCAATCCAGAGAAGGCTTGTGACATCTTCACAAAGTATCGTAAGGGTATCGAGGATCTGGAGAACGGTTACATCCGCACCTGTATCTACGAAGCTTATCGCACCTGTGCAAACCGCTATTCGAGCGACTCTCTGATGTCAAACCGTGCCAACTTTGAGAACGATGTCCGCGTTCGTCTTGAGTCGAGCCTCATGGCTGAAGGCTTTATCGTAGAGGAATTTACCTCACAGATCACACCTCCAGAATCACTTGCACAGATGATCAACGAGAAGAATGCTGCCGTACAGTCAGCTCTCAAGGCTGAGAATAAAGTAAAGGAGGCTGAAGCAGAGGCAAAGATCAAGATTGCTGAAGCTAAGGGTGCAGCAGAAGCCATGCAGATTAAGGCTGATGCTGAAGCTTATTACAACCGAACCATCTCTGCATCCCTCTCTCCTCTCATCGTTCAGGAAGACTGGATCGAGAAGTGGAACGGCACCGTACCAACAGTTGTCGGTGGTCAGAATATGATGTTCGATATGTCTAAGTTCACCTCTAAATAATATAATAAGGTATTAGACGGACAAAAATCCTAACAGACAATTCTAAAACAATAATATCAACACATTGAACAATGTGTTGATATTATCAGTTTTAAAAGGTACTTTACGAATTCGTTTGTTCCTATTTTATATCGTGGCATCTCTTCCACGGTACCGTGACAAGGATGCCACGAGCAAGAATCGGACATTTGAAAATCGAAAGGTCCTTTTTTATGTCAATGATGTTAACACTTGGAACAAAGTGTTAACATCATTGAGCAATTAATACCATTTGTCGATAGCTATACCAATTATCACAACCAGCGTAATAATAATAGGTATCAATAATGCCGAGAGAAGAAAGCTGAAAAGGGTTAGCTTGAACGTTTTTTTCCAATTCAGCTCGAAAAGTTGCTTATAATCCCATACAAATATCAGGAAGCAGAAACTAAAACTAAACTGTAAATAATCCAGATGACCATGTATTATATAGTTTGCAAGACCTGACAAAATAGTAATGATAAGCATCTGACAAGCCCAGAATACCTGAATATGAAGATGCTCCATCATATTAAAAACCTTACCAAGACGAGTTTTTCTGAAGCTGAACTTAGCGGCAGGTGCCATAGGCAAGATGAATGTCAGTGTAACAAGACCCGGATTATTCAGCCATTGCACAAAGAAATCCTTTGCGATTTGTATCAAAGGTTTATACTTCATCAGCTTTTCTGGCAGATTAACGTCTCCAGCATCGTTATCCAACGAAATCAGTGAATCTTTAGCAACCAGCCAGACAAAGACATAATAAAAAGTACTCAAACAGAACAACAGCGAGAGCGGCTTCATATAATCCTTGCGCTTCCCCTCGATATAATCTCTGACCATATACCCAGGACGCCACAATAGCTCCGTAATGGAACGCAGAATACCATTATCAAAATTCGTGAGCAAAGACAAAGCGTCCTCTATCATATTCAAAAACGACAGACGACGTGTATTACGCTTCTGTCCACATTGAGGACAGAAGTATCCTATATAATGTTTACCACAGTTCTTGCAGACACACTCTTCTGTGGCTTCTGGCTTTTTTCGAAGAAAGTGCGACTGGAGACCATTGGCCTGCAGTATGCTCAAGAGACGAAGACGAGAACGGATTCTAAGTTTCATAGTGCAAAGATAATGGGTTTTACATGATAAACCAAAAATATGTCACAGAATACGTAAAAGATGAAACAAAAAGCATAAAAATAGGTTTTCAAACAAAAAAATCATTCAAAAAATAGAAAAAATGTCTTGTATCAATTAGAAAAAAGTGGAGTGCTATTGGGGAATAAAAGAATTGTTTGTATATTTGTGCTCGGAAATTTTTCCAAGTGCCATAAACTTGGCACCATTCTCATACACTAACCATTTATGTCTATTTGGGTAATCTTTAAGCTCATCGGATCCCTCGCCCTCCTGATGTACGGCATGAAGGCCATGAGCGAAAGCCTGCAGAAAATGGCAGGTCCTCAGTTGCGTCATGTACTTCAGGCCATGACCACCAATCGTTTTGCCGGCATGGCGACCGGTGCGTTCGTAACAGCCAGCGTTCAGAGCTCTACTGCAACTACGGTCATGACCGTTTCGTTTGTAAATGCAGGATTGCTTACTTTGGCACAGGCTATCTCCATCATCATGGGTGCCAATATTGGTACGACCTTCACTGCATGGATTATGTCGGCTGGCTTCTCATTCAACATCACAGATTTCGTCTGGCCAGCATTCTTTATCGGCATCCTGCTGATCTATTCTAAGAAAAAGCAGATCATCGGCGACTTCCTGTTCGGTGTTTCCTTCCTTCTTTTAGGTTTGGGTACTTTGAAGGCAACAGGTACAGACATGCATCTGGAAAACATCCCTGCTGTGATGTCATTCTTCCAGTCATTCGATGACAATTATCTTTCTTATCTTCTGTTCCTCCTGATTGGTGGTATCATGACCATGTGTGTACAGAGCTCTGCTGCTGTTATGGCCATCACCATGACCCTCTGCTCTACCGGAGTCCTCCCTATTTATTTAGGTATCGCGTTGGTAATGGGTGAGAATATCGGTACTACTGTGACCTCTAACATTGCTGCTATGACTGCTAACATTCAGGCTCGTCGTGCTGCATTCGGTCACATGTTCTTCAATATCTTCGGTGTTGTCTGGGTATTGATCGTGTTCCGTCCATTCGTCAATCTGGTTTGTAACATTGTTGGCATGGATGTCAATAATCCAGAAGCAATGCAGTTGCCATTTGTACTTGCAACGTTCCACACCACGTTCAACGTTATCAATACAGCCATCCTGATCTGGTTCATCCCACAGATCGAAAAGATCGTTTGTGCTATCATCAAGCGCTCGCATGCCAAGAAAGAAGATGAGGAGGATTTCAAGCTTCAGTTCATCACTGGTGGTATTTTGGCTACTCCTGAGCTTTCAGTGCTTGAGGCTCGTAAGGAAATCGGTTCATTTGGCAACCGCATCCAGCGGATGTTTGGTATGATCAAGGATCTTATGGAAGAGAAAGATGACGAAAAGTTTGTCAAGCTTTTCACTCGCATTGAGAAATATGAGGGTATCTCTGACAACATGGAGATCGAGATCGGCAAGTACCTCAATGAGGTTTCTGACAATCACCTTTCTGATGAAACCAAGGCTAAGATCCGTGCTATGTTGAGAGAGATCTCCGAGCTCGAGTCAATCGGTGATGCTTGCTACAACCTGGCACGTGTCCTCAATCGTCGCAAGAAGTCTGATGAGGATTTCACCGAGAAGCAGTATGAGAATATCTTGAAGATGTTTGAGTTGACCAACCGCAGCCTCTCTTTGATGAATGAGCTCTTCACCCGTCCTCTCCAGCAGATCGATGCTAACCGCTCATTCAACGTTGAGAGCGAGATCAACAACTACCGTGATATGATCAAGATTCAGAATGTCAACGACGTTAATAATCACGTTTACACTTACTCAGTTGGTTCTATGTACATGGATATCATCAACGAGTGTGAGAAGTTGGGTGACTATGTAGTCAACGTCGTAGAGGCTCGTACTGGTGTTCGCCAGCAAGAAGCTTAAAGCAGACATTGACACAAATAAAAAAGCCGTTAACTGACAATAGTTAACGGCTTTTATTATATACCTGATCTTTCTGAATTAATAGTAACGATAGTTACCTGGTCTTAAGTCTTCACGACCAATCTTCAATGTTCTTTGCTTGGTAAGACCTGCACCATCAATAGTGATCGTAATTGAATCATTACCCATAATTAAGTTTGACATATCTGAAAGTGGGTAAGTGACATAGAAAACTTCAGAGCTTGTCATCGTATTGCTGGCTGAGTGACGATTATAACACATCTGCAACTTCAATGAATTTGGACGCTCATTCTCTGCTGGATCATACACTAAATTTAATGTTGGATAAATTCCCTTACCTCCTACCACAGAGTAAACACCATTAAATCGAGCAGTCAGATAACCACGGTATGCACCTAAAGTCAATGAATTGAGATCAGTAGCCAATGTAAACAAACTATCCTTCTCTAAGAGTTTCTTGCTTTCAGCCTCTGACTGCATCAATATATTTCGCTTCGGAATAGTCACGCCATTAACGAATTCTGCTTCAATGATATAATTGCCCTTGCCTGGCTCATTCTTAATATTATCGTCAGTATACTGATAAATCATATATGTACGATCACCATCTTTCAACCCATTGTCGCTAAGCTCTGCCGCACTTTTGATCGAAGGACGAATCATTCCTCCATAATCAGCGTAGAAAGTATAAGATGATCCTTCCTTGACGACAGTAAAAATACCATCACCATGATATTTATTCTCACTTTCACCAAGACAAGAAGTAAGGAGTAAGCCGCCAAAAAGACTTACCATTGAGAAAATACTTTTGTAGGTTTTCTTCATTGATTGATTTATTAAAGTGTTATTGATTTTGCCTAAAAACAAATAACGTTAATAATAAATATTTATTGTATTAATTATCAGAATTATTTTTAGAAAGGAATTCCATTATAGAACTCAAGAATCTTGATTCGCATCAAGTACTCATACTTTGCCTGAAGCTGATCACTCAATGCTTTCTCGAGCTTTATCTGAGTATTCTGCAGATCGATGGATGTACTCTTACCTGCCGCATAACGCTCACTCTCATAGTCATAAGACAACTGGGTACTACGAACTGCAGATTCTGCTGAAGTAAAATTAGCTCGCGCCTTGATGGCATTCCAGTAAGCCTGTTCAATCTGTTTCTGCAGCTGCAGTTGAGAATCATTTAACTGCAATTCCTGATTCTGAACCTGCAGACGCGCCTGACGGATACTATTTCTCGTTGAGAAACGATTGAAAATAGGGATGTTAAGCGATAGGCCAAGATACTCACTGCCATTCAGATCAAGCTGCTTTCCAAAGGCCATATTATCAAAATCGAACTGATGATAATAACTGTTAGAATAGCTTGCACGCAGCGAGAGAGTCGGCAGATTAGCACTCTTGGCTACTTTCAACGCGTACTTACTACTCTCAAGATTATACTTGGCAGCCAAGATACTTGGATGTAACATAGTTGCTTGCTCGAAAACCTGAGCTGCAGGTGTGATATCCTTGCTCAATTGTGTAGTATCAATATCAGCAATGTTGAACGAACGGACATCATCGGTCAAATTCAATGCCTGCATCAAATCCAGACGAGCCATAGTTTCATTTCCTTCAGCCTCAGTCAACTGATGTAATGCCATATCGACCTGAGCTTGTGCTGCAGCCACTTCCGACTCAGGTTTCTTTCCTGCCTCAAATAGGTCTTTGGCTTTCTGAAGCGTCTTCTTATCCAGTTCGAGCTGCTGACGTTGGATGGCAACTACACCTTTATAATATAGGGCGTTCAGATAATAACTAGCCACCTGAATACTGATGTCCTGTCGGGCCTTTTCCAATTGTGCAGTAGCTGCCTGAAGAGAAAACTTGTCTGACTTGATCTGGTTGCTGATACGGAAACCATCAAAGATTGGCATCGATGTAGAAAGATTGAATGAGGTGCTGGCAGATGTATTATCAACGGTCGAACCATCACGACCCGTGCTTCGGCCGAAACCAAGGCCTTCACTCAAACTGGCACTCAAGTCTGGCAGACGGCTGTATTTAGTTGTCTCTAATTGGATCTTCTTATTCTCCTCATTCAGTTGCTGTTGCTGGATATTGAGATTATGAGACACAGCATATTCAATGCACTGCTGTAAGGTCATGGTTCCGACATGAGCCTCACGCATGACAGGTGCTAACTCATTATTCTGAGCCTTCGCTCCCGAAGCAGAAAGAGCTACTAAGAGAGCTAATGCATACACTCTTTTATTCATCTGACTTTTCATTGCCGCGGAGTTTCATTTCGTTAGTAACACCATTCTTGATCTCAATATACATTCCATCACTCATACCCACTGATACAGGGATGCGATCAAAGGTCTGCTTGCTAGCATCTTCTGCTGATGTCAAGCGATATACGAAGGTAGAATCGCCACTGAACTCGATGGCAGCCTCCGATACAGAGAGTACATCAGGACGCTCTTCGAGGATAATCTCAGCATTCGCACTATAGCCTGCACGAACGATGACTGAGTCAGGAATATGAGCAGCAGCTTTGATCTCAAAGAGAATCGCGCCGTTGCTTTCGGTTCCCTTTGGTGCAATATATTCCAGATAAGCAGGTAACTCTACGCCCTGAATGGCTCCGATACTCAGATTGATCGGCATTCCTTCATGCAGACGACCGACTTCTGTCTCATCAATACGACCACGGAAGATGATATCGCTCATATCTGCCACAGTTGCCACAGTCGTACCTTCATTATAAGAGTTTGCATTGATGACAGAAGTACCTATCTTAACTGGGACATCAAGGATCGTACCTGCTACAGTACTGCGGACGATGGTAGTATTGATCTTACCTGCACGCTTGCTGATACCTTCGGTCACAATGTCAAGGCCATCCTGTGCAGCCTTGGCACTCTCCTGCGCCTTAGCCAACTGGTTCTGACTCTGCTCGTACTCCTCACGGCTGGTTACACCTTTATTATATAACTGTTCAATACGAGCGAATTCACGCTCTGTCTCTTCGAGAGTAAGCTGAGTAGTACGAACCTGACTCTGCGCCTGACTCAATGAATTCATATCTGGAATGACGGCAACCTTAGCAATAGGATCTCCGGCCTGCACATGATCTCCGGCCTTACGATACAATTCGGTAATAATACCCTGGATCTGAGGCTTGATATTCACCTCATCTCGTGGTTCGACCTTACCTGTAGCTAAGGTTTTCTTCTGCAAGGTTCGTACCTCAGGCTGCTGTAGTTCATATACTACCTCTTTAGGCTGAGACTGCTTCCAGAGGAAATAGAAAGTATACACGGCCAGACAGCCTCCCATGACTAAAAGTGAATTCTTTACAATCTTATTCATATTCTTTGTTTTTTTATTTTTATCAATAGTTAGTTTATTCTTCTCCTAAGGCTTCAACGGCTTTGATCTTCATTGCTCGTTGTGCCGGCATCCAACCAGCGAAGAGGCCTCCGATCACAAGAATCATCAAAGCGGCAAAAGCTACGCTGAATGGAATCTGCGGATCTATGAGGAATCCGTCCTGATTTGGATTTGCTTTTATGATAACTCCAGCCAGTTGTAAGATCCAGACACCAAGGACAAGTCCTGTAAGTCCTGCTGCAAGAGTCAATACCAGGCTTTCGCTCAAAATCTGAATCATGATCGACCGCGGTTTTGCACCTAGAGCTCTACGGATACCGATCTCCTGCGTTCGCTCTTTTACGGTGACAAGCATGATATTACTGATGCCTATGATACCCGCTAAAAGCGATCCCACACCGACAATCCAAATCAGGATTCCTATTCCTAAGAAGAGATTCGTAAAGGTTCCGATGATCTCAGAGAGGTTCATGCTCCAGATGGCGGCATCATCATCAGGATGTACATAATGATGCTCTTTGGTCCATCCTTCTATTCGGTCCTGCCAGTCAGATATCTTATACTGATCGTGCAATGTCACACATAAGACATGTACCTGATTTGCCATGTTATAGGCTAACTGACCGGTTTCAAGAGGGACTATGACGCTTTCATCGACATCCGCTCCTATACTGATCATTTCAGATAGTTTCTTTACAACACCAACGACGGTAAAATAGATGTTGCCGACCTGTATTGTCTTTCCACAAGCGTCATCTCCATCAGGGAAAAGTGTATCATAGACCTTCTGTCCTATCACACAGACTTTTCTGCATTCATTGGCATCAATCTCGTTCAGATATCGACCATAAACCATCTGCTGAGGTACTGCATAATAATAACCAGGAGCAGTAGCCACTACATCAAATGATCCATTCTCTTCTCCATAATTGACAATCCTGCTTCCTGCCATTGATAGCGGAGTAATATAACGTCCTCGTTTTCCAAGATTAGTTCGGACGATCTCCACATCCTGATTATCTATCCCGATTTGTCGATCTTTGCCAAAACCTTTATAGGCTTTTGTCGTATGGCCGCCTCCCATGAAGATTGTATTCGAAGGGATGATCGTCAAACCTGAGGTGATTCCAGAGCTGATACCGATGCCACTTCCTACTAAGAGGATGAGCATCAGCAAGCCCCAGAAGACGCCAAAAGCGGTCATCAGACTTCGCCATTTGTTTCGGCTGATTGTTTGTAATATCTCATTCCAGAGTTCCATGGAGTGATTTTTATTTCGTTAGTTAATAGTTTAGGTTGCTGACAATGCTTCAATAGGTTTGATATTCACTGCTCGGCGAGCAGGAATATAACCTGCAATCAAACCGGCCAGAATCATAATACAATTTGCTCCTATGATGATTCCCATATCTACTGTCGGATCTTTGAAAATCTGAATACCAGATTCTCCAGAAGCAGACATATGTTCTAGGACAAAGTTGACCAAAGAGGTAAGTCCGACACCACATAGCATTCCTATGTATCCGAAAACCATAGCTATTGCAATGGATTCAAATAAGACCAGCATGACTATACTACGTGGAGAAGCTCCAATGGCTTTACGGATTCCGAATTCTCGGGTACGTTCTCTCACAGTGATGAGCATAATATTGGAAATGCCTGTAACACCAGCAATAAGCGTTGCCAAACCAATGATCCAGATGAAATACTTCAGGCCATTGAGCACCATCATAATCTGCAAGAACTGTTCATAGACATTCCTGATCCAGATCGCATTACCATCCTCTGGATCATACTGCTTATGATGAGACATCGCAGTTTTCAAGGACGAATTAAATGCCTCATTCGCTTCGGCGGTATCCAGATTCTCAAGCTTCATCGTGATGTTTGAGAAATAACCACTCGGTTTATAGAGTGCACTGACAGTGGTGATCGGAGCAATCAGATCCTGATTACGTTGCTGTTCCTTTGTTTTATATCGTCCGATAATCAAGAAAGGAACTTCGTAGAGATTGACATATTCTCCTACATGAGACTCTTCATCTCCGAAAAGAAGTTTCATTGTCTCATTCCCCATTACAATCACTTTTCTTCGCTCCTTGATATCAATATCATTGATGTTTCTTCCATGAGTGATATTGCATTCCCTCATCTCAGTAAAATTCGGGAAATAGCCAGACATGTTCGTAGAAACATATTCCTGACCATAAGAAGCACGTACTCCAGTTGAGACTCTTGGAGACATACTTCCTAATTCTTTAGGGAAACGAGAGGCCAGATACTCAAGGTCATTCATCTCAAGATGTATCTCACGTCCTTTTGCCAAGCCTTCAAAGGCCTTCGACGTCTGTCCTGGATACAGCGTAACTGTATTGACAGACATTGAATTAAAATTATCGGACACACCATGAAGCAAGCCATTTCCGGATCCCAATAATACAATGAGCATAAACATGCCCCATGCTATCGAGAAACCTGTCAAGGCTATTCTGAGCTTATTATGGCTCATCGAGGTGTATATTTCGTATACTAAATCAGATAACATAGCATCATAGAGAGGTTGAGGTCAGTATAGGATTCTCGACAGAAGATTTTATCTCTGCTACCACATCTCTGTCAATCAGTCCATCCTTAATATGAATTCTTCTATCGGTTTGATTTGCGATATCCTGTTCATGGGTCACAATGATTACAGTCATTCCCTTATCTCGATTGACCGATTTGAGTAGATCCATCACTTCCTGGGTTGTTTTGCTGTCAAGAGCACCTGTCGGCTCATCGGCCAAAATAATCTTAGGTTGTGCAATCAAAGCTCGAGCAATCGCCACTCGTTGACGCTGTCCGCCAGACATCTCATTGGGATAATGATCAGCATGAGATTTCAATCCCATCATATCAAGGTATTCCAACGCTATCGCTTCTCTCTTTCTACGAGACACACCTTGATAATAAAGTGGTAATGCCACATTCTCAAGTGCATTCTTGTAATTGATAAGATTGAAAGACTGGAAAACAAAGCCAATCAATTGATTTCTTAACTCCGCAGCACGTGTTTCAGTAAGATTCTTGATCTGTGTACCAGCAAGAACATAGTTACCCTCATCATACGTATCCAAGATACCTAAGATATTGAGCAAAGTGGATTTACCAGAGCCTGATGCTCCCATGATACTGACCAATTCTCCCTCATTAATATGAAGGTCAATACCTTTAAGTACATGAAGCGGAGTGGCTCCATCATAAGTTTTGTGAATACTTTTTAAATCAATCATAGTTAATTGTTTTAGGTTGGTGCAAAGATAAATATTTTATTTCATACGAAAGGATTCGCAACAACATTGTCGACAAATTTGATTAATGATGGTTGCAAATTTACTGTTTTATTACCAACTTTCCAAAGAATAAACGCATTTTAACATGATTTATTCATTATCTAATATAATACACAAAAAAATAATGTCACAAGAGATAAAAACTCTTATGACATTTTACTAAAAAACCTAGAAAAACTAAAGTTAGCAATACGGGTGGCTAGTGGGATTCGAACCCACGACATACAGAACCACAATCTGTCGCTCTAACCAACTGAACTATAGCCACCATATAAGTAGCACCTACGGGACTCGGTCCGAGCTATGCTCGCGTTACCAACGGGAACAACCCACGGGTTTGAGATCCGTATAAAGCGTAGCGCCTACGGGACTCGAACCCGTGTACCCGGCGTGAGAGGCCGGTATCCTAACCGCTAGATGAAAGCGCCAAAGAAATCAAGATCACTGCTTGCAGCAACCATTTTTTTTGAAAGAAGTCTTTCAAAAAGTACGGAGGATGAGACTCGAACTCACACAGCCGAACGGCCACTACCCCCTCAAAGTAGCGTGTCTACCAATTTCACCACCTCCGCAAAAACTGTTTTGAAAATATCCGACTATAAATTATAGTGCGGTGTGTACGGGGCTCGAACCCGTGACCTCCGCCGTGACAGGGCGATATTCTAACCAACTGAACTAACACACCATTAATAAATATATGCACGGGTGGTAAGGTTCGAACTCACGACACCTGGTTTTGGAGACCAGTGCTCTACCGACTGAGCTACACCCGTAAAGCGGAGAGAGAGGGATTCGAACCCCCGATACGTCGCCGTATGCCGGTTTTCAAGACCGGTGTAATCGACCACTCTACCATCTCTCCTTAGAATTTCTTCCTTATAACTAATTACTAATTTCAAGAAATAAGCGGAGAGGACGAGATTCGAACTCGTGGAGCCCTAATCAGGCTCGTCGGTTTAGCAAACCGGTGGTTTCAGCCACTCACCCACCTCTCCAAACCTCATTATTGAGTTTGTATTAATGCTAACTTCAGTATTTCAAAGATCGTAGACAAATTAATTGCCTTTGAGCCGTCACCGAGAGTTGAACTCGGGACCTCATCCTTACCAAGGATGCGCTCTACCACTGAGCTATGACGGCAACATTTTTCGTCGGGGTACCAGGATTCGAACCTGGGACCCCCTGCTCCCAAAGCAGGTGCGCTAACCGGACTGCGCTACACCCCGAAAAAAAGAGACCCGAGCTATAGCTGATCGAGTCTCTGTAAGGTGGCCGCTTCCTACTCTCCCGCGTTGGCAGTACCATCGGCGTTACAAGGTTTAACTTCTCTGTTCGGAATGGTAAGAGGTGGAGCCCTTGTGCTATAACGGCCTTACGTGTGACTAAGTCTTCCAGTATT
>JAZUIL010000091.1:0-6729 GCA_045642245.1 Bacteroidales bacterium | reverse complement strand
GATTTGATCAACGTCCATGACATCGAGTTCCAGGCCGCTTTGCCAGGCGGTTTGCAGAAGGTGGTCGATGAGACATTGCCAGCACTTGTAGAATTGCGAGACAAAGGTGTCGTCGGTCATGTCGGAATCACTGATCTTCAGCTGGAGAATCTGCATTGGGTCGTAGAGCACTCTGCTCCTGGCACCGTTGAGAGTATCCTCAACTTCTGCCACCATTGCCTCAATGACGATAAACTCAACGACTATCTGGATTATTTCGAAGGCAAGGGAATCGGTGTCATCAACGCGTCGCCACTCAGCATGGGACTTCTTTCTGTCCGTGGTGTACCTGATTGGCATCCAGCACCAAAACCATTGGTTGCCGCTTGTCAGAAAGCTGCTCAGTATTGTCAGGAAAAGGGTTATCCTATCGAGAAACTGGCCGTGCAGTTCTCTGTCAGCAATCCTCGCATCGCCAGCACCCTCTTCTCTTCTGCCAATCCTGCCAACGTACGCCGCAACATCGAGTGGGCCAACGAACCGCTCGACATGGACCTCGTGCACGAAGTTCAGAACATCATTGGTGATCAACAGCGCGTATCATGGGCCAACTCATAATTGATGCACATAGCCATCTATGGCTCCGTCAGGACACGAAGATTGACGGCAAGACCATCCGTACTTTGAAGAATGGCCGCTCTATCTTCATGGACGAAGAGGTGCAGATGCTTCCTCCATTCATGATCGATGGCGTCAACTCTGCAGAGGTTTTTCTCTCCAACATGGATTATGCACAGGTTGGCGGCGCCGTGGTGGTGCAGGAGGTGATCGATGGTAATCAGAACGACTATCTGCTTGATGTACAGCGCCGTTATCCAGAGCGTTTCTTTTGTATGGGTATGGCTTTTGCGTTTGAAGAGTTGGAAAAAGTGATTGCCGCAGGCTTCCGTGGCGTGGCTATTCCTGGTCATCGCATCGCCGGCTCGTTGCTCGAAAAGATGCCGATGTTCAAGCGCATGGAGCAGGCCGGTCTCATCCTCGATATGTGTCTGGCCGACGATGAGCACCAGATCGCAGAGATGGCTGAGGTTATCCGCGAATGTCCGGATCTTAAAGTCGCCATTGGCCACTTCGGCATGGTCACCACACCGTCCTTCCGCTCGCAGATTCTCTTGGCGCGAGAGGGTAAGAACGTCATGATCGAGTCGGGTGGTATCACCTGGCTTTACAACTCCGAGTTCTATCCTTATCCATCGGCCATCCGTAGCATTCGTGAGGCCAGCGACCTCGTAGGCATGGATCGTTTGATGTGGGGTAGCGACTATCCTCGCACCATCACTGCCATCACCTATAAGATGTCTTATGACTTCGTGACTAAATCCAAAGAATTATCAGAGGAAGAAAAAGCTATGTTCCTTGGCGAGAATGCCAAGCGTTTCTATGGCTTCGGCGAATTGCCGGATCTTCCTTATATTAAAAATATGTCGGAATAATGAAAGCAATACAAATCTCCCATAATCAGGAGCTCAACATCGTAGAGCTCGAAGAACCCCAGGCCCTGGCTCCCGGCGAAGTCCTCCTCCGCCTCCAGTACGTCGGCTTCTGCGGCTCCGACCTCAACACCTTCATGGGTCGCAACGGCATGGCGCTCAATCCCGTCATCCCTGGCCATGAGGTGGGTGCAGTCATCGAAGCTGTTGGCAGTGAAGTGCCAGAGGTCCTGAAGCCTGGCATGGTCGTGACCTGCAATCCTTATACCAATTGTAACAAATGTGCTTCGTGCCGCAACGGCCGCGTCAATGCTTGTCAGCACAACGAGACCCTCGGCGTACAGCGCAACGGTGCAATGCGCGAGTGCATTGTCCTGCCTTGGGAGAAGATCATCCCTGCAGGACAGCTTTCACCTAAGACCTGTGCTTTGATCGAGCCTATGTCGGTAGGTTTCCACGCCGTGAGCCGCGCTGAGGTTACAGATATCGATGTTGTCATGGTCATCGGCTGTGGCATGGTAGGTATGGGTGCGGTTGTTCGTGCTGTGACCCGAGGCGCTACGGTCATTGCAGCCGACCTTGATGACGAGAAGTTGGCGCTTGCCCGTCAGATGGGTGCTACCTACACTATCAATACCAAGACCGAGGACGTACACCAGCGCTTGTTCGATATGACCAGCGGCTTCGGCCCTGATGTCGTCATCGAGGCGGTCGGTTCTCCTGCCACCTATCAGATGGCTGTCGATGAGGTAGCCTTCACGGGTCGCGTCATCTGCATCGGATATGCTAAGTCGGAGGTGTCTTTCCAGACGAAGTATTTCGTACAGAAGGAGCTCGATATCCGCGGTTCGCGCAATGCTATGCCAAGCGATTTCCGTGCCGTGATCCACTATCTTGAGCGTGGCACTTGCCCTGTCGATCAGCTCATCACGCGCGTCATCAAGCCTGAAGAGGCACTCGACACAATGAAGTGGTGGAGCGAGAATCCAGGCAAGGTCTTCCGCATCTTAGTTGAATTCTAACAAATACTTAATTTCAAGTACGAAATGGCTGGTCTTTTTATTTTTTCTATCTTTATGATGTTTATGATTCCTGCAGTTATTGCGTGGAATCGCAATAGTTCAAGCCGAACGGCATTAACTATTTGTAGTATGATTAATGGCATTATAGCGGTCACTATGTTAAGTGCTATTATTTTTTGTATTTTTATTGGGTTTATCTTAACAGTTTGGGCTTGTATTGACCGAAAGCATGAAGAAAAGTTAGGAACTGTTAATGCCGACAAAACACATAATCTATCGAAAAAGAAAGAGCAAGCGGTCGATCAGTTAGTCAAATTGGCACAAATGAAAGAAAAAGGTTTGTTGTCTGAACAAGAATATGAAGCGGCAAAACAAAAGGTGTTTAATGATACAATTAATTGAACGCAAAGAGCAATGAGATATAATAATATATTATTTCATTTATCTTCTTAAACTTTGAAAATTAATATTCTTATACAATATGAAGAAACTTCTTCTCCTCCTCTCCGCCCTCGCCCTCACCGCGGCCACCCAGGCGCAGAACAAACTCTATCCTGACGAGTTCCCTTTGCAGGACGTAACCCTGCTCGACGGCCCATTGAAGCACGCCTGCGACCTCAATGCGCACGTCCTGCTTCGCTATGACGTCGATCGCTTGCTCGCCCCATTCCGCAAGGAAGCCGGCTTGCCAGAGATTGCGCCACTCTTCCCAAACTGGGCAGGCCTCGATGGCCATGTGGGTGGCCACTACCTCACCGCGCTCGCTTTCTATGCTGCTATGGGCAACAAGGAGTGCGAGGATCGTATGCTTTACATGATTGCCGAACTGAAGAAGTGCGCCGAGGCAGCCGAGAAGAATTTCCCTGGCTGGGGCAAGGGCTATCTGGGCGGCGTTCCTAATAGCGACAAGATGTGGACGACCTACAAGCAGGGCGACTTCCGCACCTTCAACGGTGCGTGGGTACCTTTCTATAATATTCACAAGGTTCAGGCAGGTCTTCGTGATGCTTGGATCTATTGTGGCAATGAGGACGCTAAGGAGCTTTTCCTCGGTACGTGTAACTGGCTCATCGACATCTCTGCCAATGTGAGCGATCAGAAGCTCGAAGAACTCCTCGGTATGGAGCACGGCGGTGTCAATGAGGTACTTGCCGATGCCTATCAGATCACGGGCGAACAGAAGTATCTTGATGCTGCCAAGCGTTATTCTCATAAGTGGTTGCTCAACCCTATGAAGGAGCACAACGGCAAGCACCTCGACCTCATCCACGCCAACACGCAGGTGCCAAAGGTCGTAGGCTTTGCGCGTGTGGCAGAGCTGGGCAAGGATGCCGACTATCTTGAGGCAAGCCGTTTCTTCTGGGACGAGGTCGTCAACCGTCGTAGCCTTTCGGTAGGTGGCAACAGCCGTCGCGAACACTTCCCAAGCGTAGAGGCTTGCATTGACTGGACACAGGACATCGACGGTCTTGAGTCGTGCAACACCAACAACATGCTCAAGCTCACCGAGGACCTGCACCGCATGGATCCAAACAACGCACTCTATGCCGACTTCTACGAGCGTGCTACCTTCAACCACATTCTTTCGACCCAGCATCCTGAGCACGGTGGCTACGTCTATTTCACCTCGGCTCGTCCTCGTCACTATCGCAACTACTCAGTGCCTAACGAGGCAATGTGGTGCTGCGTCGGTACGGGTATGGAGAACCACGGTAAGTATGGCCAGTTTATCTATACGCACGAAGGCAATAGCACATTGACCGTAAACCTCTATGCTGCCTCTGAGCTGAACTGGGAGGACCTTGGCGTGAAGCTGCGTCAGGAGACACAGTTCCCATACGGCGAGAGCAGCAAGATCACGATTGCAGAGGGCAAGGGTAAGTTCACGCTGAAGCTTCGCTATCCATCGTGGGTGAAGGAAGGAGAATTTTCAGTTAAGGTTAATGGCAAGAAGGAGAATAGCAAGAACTGGAAGCCTGGTACCTATATTAATATAGAGCGCAACTGGAAGGTTGGCGATGTCATCGACATCACCTTCCCAATGCACGCAAGCATCGAGCACATGCCAAACGTGCCTCAGTACGTAGCCATCCTCTACGGCCCAATCACCCTGGCCATGAAGACCGGCACCGAGGATCTCGCAGGTCTTTTGGCCGATGACAGCCGTTTCGGTCAGATGGCAGTTGGACAGAAACTCCCTGTCGATCAGGCACCATACCTCATCGCCAACCAGGTTGAGGATATTGCCAACGACCTCGTCCCAGTCCCAGGTAAGCCACTTCACTTCACTCTCAACACTCGCATGGAGAATAAGCCAGCGCTTGATGAGAAAGCAGGTATTAATGGCGAGCTCCTCCCATTCTTCGAGCTCCACGACAGCCGCTATATGCTCTACTGGCTTGCTCTCAGCACCGACGGCTACAAGGACTATATCGACAACCTCGCTAAGGAAGAGAAGGCTCGCATGGAACTTGAGTCAAAGACCACCGACAAGGTGCAGCCAGGCGAACAGCAGCCTGAGAGTGACCACTTTATGGAGGCCGACGAGACCTCGACCCGTGGCATTACTAACGATGTCCCATTCCGCGACGCTCGCAACGGCGGTTCCTTCAGTTACCTGATGCAGACCCAGGGCCGCACCGATCTCAGCGTCCGCATCCGCTACTGGGGTCAGGACGAGTGGCGTACCTGTGAGTACGATCTTTATGTCGACGATACCCTCGTTACCTCAGTCAACAATTCCCGCAAGTGGCGCAGCTCGCAGTGGAAGTACGAGACCTACCCAATCCCAGCCGCAGCACTCAAGGGTAAGAAGCAGGTTCGCGTCAAGTTCGTTGCCAAACCTTATCGTCAGGTAGGTGAGATCTACGAGGTACGTCTCGTCAAGAAATAATTTTTAAATAGCCTCATAATGCAATAATTTCAACATCGTGTATGCGATGTTGAAATTATTGAGCGTGGCATCCCTATCACGGTACCGTGGAAGGGATGCCACGCTTTAAAATGTGCCGTCGCGATTTCCTTTGGACTTATTTTACGCCGTGAATATTGACGTTGTGTACGCGATGTCAATATTATTGAGCGTGGCATCCTCTTTCGCGTACGCAAAAGAGGATGCCACGACCGTGAAAGGTACTTTTGGAAATCCTGACGGCCGCGTAAAGCTCTCATTCCTCATTTTTCTTGCCACTTGCCACTCCATCCCACCTATCTATTTGTCTCACAACGTGGTAAGTCAGTGGCAAGTTGTGGCAACACTCCACTATCTTGCCACACCTATTACAGTGCGAATATCAGCGAGTTAAGGAGTGAAGTGTGGCAAGTGGCAAGTTGAAGGAGAAAAACAAAGATATGGCAAAGAATCCCAACAGAGATTTATAGCAGATGGTATAGAAACGATGGTGTTTTGTTCTTAGTTATTATTTTCTTTCCAAAGTCATCAAAGTTTTTCCTTCACCATCCTGAAGCAGGAGTTTTCCATACTCATCAGCTACAGATTTGACGGCGTGGATAGCATTAACATATTTGATCTCTACTTCATTTGAGATTGGATCGCCCAACTTTTTGGTCATTGCTCCTTCTCCCAGCGTTAGGGAAAGGTCATTCAATTGATAGGAACCATTGATAATATTAACTCCGGTCACACCATGATAGCTATTCGAACTATTGTCAAAAGAGAGGATGACCTCTTCTAAAGTCTCAGGAACCGCTTCTCCATCAATTGTTGAGACTCTCCATTCTCCATCGAGGTCAATGGTTTTACTATTATTACCGCATGATGTCATACTCATCATAAAGACTGTTAGCGCTATAAAAAAAATCTTCTTCATTTTATAATTTACATATAGTTTTGAATATTATAGTTATTTTCCCACCGTAAATCTCACTCCAAGATTCAGGTTGAAATCCAGCTTCCTATCCTTGAAAACTGTCTCGATGGATGACTGGTCATCGAAATAATAGCGGCATCCGGGTTCTGCATAAACAGAAAGGACGGAGTTCAGGTTGTACTGCACACCGGCTTTGGTGCCAATGGAGATCTGCAGGGGTCGCGACTTGATAGGGAAGACTTCTTCTTGCTTTGAGTGGTCACCCAAGATATAGTTTCTGGTTGTCTGGCCAGAGACACATTGCTCGGCTAAGACGTCTGATGATAGATAAAGGTCAAGGTTCTTCCAGGAGAATGCTCGATAGCTAACTCCAAGTGGCACACCGACATAATGCAGTTTCTGATGCTC
>JAZUIL010000090.1:0-3666 GCA_045642245.1 Bacteroidales bacterium | reverse complement strand
CAACCTAAAAATCACCCTCCCTTTGAGGGCTCTCGCAGTCAAGGCTTGATAAGCCTTGACGAGAAAGTGGGGTAGGTCCGTTGGCTTAATGAAAAAAATTGATTTCTACATAATCAAGAAGTTCCTGGGCACCTTCTTCTTTGCAATCTTGCTCCTGATGGCCATTGCAGTGGTTCTCGACTACAATGCCAAGATGGACAACTTCGCAGAGCATGAGGCGCCTTGGAAGGCTATTGCTACCTATTACGCCACCTTCGTACCTTATATGGCCAATATGCTGGCTCCGCTGATCACGTTCGTGGCGTGCATCTTCTTCACCAGTAAACTGGCAGGCAACAGCGAGATCATCGCCATGCTGGCTTCGGGCATCAGCTTCAACCGTCTGCTTCGTCCCTATATGGTTTCGGCCTTGATCATCGGTGCTCTGACTTTTGCACTCAATAGCTACGTGATTCCGGAGACCTCGGTGACCCGACTGGCCATCCTGAAGAAATATTACAAGGACAAGGACGTACGTGTGCAGCGTAATAACCAGTTCATGGTGGCTCCTGGTGAAGTGGCATTCTTCTATTCCTTCGATCGTGAGACTCAGACAGGCAACCGCTTCGCATTGGAGAGATTTGACAGTACGAAGCTCGTGGCTCGTCTTACGGCCGACAAAGCAGAATGGATGGGCAACGACATCTGGAAACTGACCAACGTAAAGATGCGAGACATCAACGAGAACGGTGAGGTATTGACCAGCATCTACGAACTCGACTCACTGATACACGTCGCTCCTGAGGATATTATCATCGGTAAGGAGGACATGGAAAAGATGACTACGCCGGATCTGCATCAGTACATCCAGAAGCAGAAGACACGTGGTGTAGGCAACATCAAAGAATACGAAATCGAGTATCATAAGCGCTTCTCGGCCATCGCCACGGCATTTATCCTCACCTTCCTGGGTGTCTGTCTGTCGTCGAAGAAAATCAGAGGCGGTATGGGTGTAAACCTCGGTATCGGATTGGTACTGGCCTTTGCCTATATCCTGTTCCAGACAGTAAGTTCCTCATTTGCAGTGAGTGGTGCTATGAGTGTGGAATTGGCCGTCTGGCTGCCGAACCTGATATACCTGCCGCTATGCTGGTATGTCTATGAAAAGAAGGCTCCAAAATAAAAAATAGCGCAACCACAATAAGAAAAGACGAAAGACATCGCCGCAATCATAAAGTCGGCAAGTCTTAAAGTTAGAAAAATACGAGAAAAAGTCCCGAAATGAAAAATTTTGGGATTTTTTTTTGGATTATATATAAATATTGTGTATATTTGCCCCCGATATTATATAACAACATCTAATACGACTATCATTCATTTTTTAACAACATACTATTACCGTATTTTATCATGAATTCAGTAGCACTTATGAACAAGGCTGCGAATAACATTCGTATCCTTGCTGCCGCTGCAGTCGAGAAGGCTAAGAGCGGACATCCAGGTGGCGCCATGGGCGGCGCAGACTTCATCAACGTACTCTTCAGTGAGTTCTTGGAGTATGATCCAAAGAACATGACTTACGAAGGCCGCGACCGTTTCTTCCTTGATCCAGGTCACATGGCTCCTATGCTTTATGCTCAGCTTTGCCTTGCTGGCAAGTTTACTACCGACGAGCTTCAGACTCTCCGTCAGTGGGGTTCTGCAGTAACTGGTCACCCAGAGCTCGAGGTTAAGCGCGGCATTGAGAACACCTCTGGTCCTCTCGGTCAGGGTCATGCATATGCAGTAGGTGCAGCTATCGCAGCTAAGTTCCTTGCTGCTCGTCTCGGTGAGGAGGTTATGGGTCACAAGATCTATACTTACATCTCTGACGGTGGTATTCAGGAGGAGGTTTCACAGGGCGCTGGCCGTATTGCTGGTACTCTCGGTCTTGACAACCTCATCATGTTCTACGACTCTAACGACATCCAGCTCTCTACCGAGTGTAAGGTAGTTACCTCTGAGGATACTGCTATGAAGTATCGCGCTTGGGGTTGGAACGTTCTCGAGATCAATGGTAATGACGTTGAGCAGATCCGTGGCGCTTTGAGCATCGCTAAGGCTACCGTTGGCAAGCCAACTCTCATCATCGGTAAGTGTATCATGGGTAAGGGCGCTTTGAAGGCTGATGGCACTTCTTACGAGCGTAACTGCAAGACCCACGGTGCTCCTCTCGGTGGCGACGCATTCGTTAATACAATCAAGAACCTCGGTGGTGATCCTGAAAATCCATTCCAGATCTTCGACGATGTTAAGGAACTCTATGCTAACCGTGCAAAGGAACTCGAAACTATCTGTGCAGAGCGTTATGCAGAGGAAAAGGCTTGGGCTGACGCTAACCCAGATAAGGCTGCTCAGCAGGCTGAATGGTTCTCAGGCAAGGCTCCAAAGATTGACTGGAGCAAGTGTGTACAGAAGGACAACGACGCTACTCGTTCTGCTTCTGCAGCATGTCTCTCAGTTCTCGCAGAACAGGTTCCAAACATGATTTGTGCTTCTGCCGACCTTTCTAACTCAGACAAGACTGACGGCTTCCTCAAGAAGACTCACGCTCTCACAGCATCTGACTTCTCTGGTGCATTCTTCCAGGCAGGTGTTGCTGAGTTCACTATGGCTTGCTGCTGCGTAGGTATGGCACTCCACGGTGGTGTTATCCCAGCTTGTGGTACATTCTTCGTATTCAGCCAGTACATGCTCCCAGTAGTACGTATGGCAGCTCTCATGCAGCTCCCAGTTAAGTTCATCTGGACTCACGACGCATTCCGCGTAGGTGAAGACGGTCCTACTCACGAACCAGTTGAGCACGAAGCACAGATTCGTCTCATGGAGAAGCTCAAGCGTCACGATGGCAAGAACTCTACTCTCGTTCTTCGACCAGCAGATGCAAAGGAAACTACTACTGCATGGGCTATGGCTATGGAAAATACAGACAGCCCTACAGCTCTCATCTTCTCACGTCAGAACATCAACAACCTTCCAGAAGGCAACGACTACGAGCAGGCTCGCAAGGGTGGTTATGTAGTAGCAGGTTCAGACGAGAATCCAGACGTAATAATGGTTGCTACAGGTTCTGAAGTTTCTACACTCATCTCTGGTGCAGAACTCCTCCGCAAGGAAGGTGTTAAGTGTCGCATCGTGAGCGTTCCTTCAGAAGGTACATTCCGCAACCAGCCACTCGAATACCAGCAGTCAGTTATCCCAACAGGTTCTAAGGTATTCGGTATGACAGCAGGTCTCCCAGTAAACCTCCAGGCATTCCTCATCGGTGCTGACCCAGCATCTAAGATTTGGGGTCTCGAGACATTCGGTTTCTCTGCTCCATACAAGGTACTCGACGAGAAGCTCGGCTACACTGCTGAGAACGTTTACAACCAGGTTAAGAGCATGCTTTAATCTGAAACTTCGAATAATCGAATTTTCGAAAATCGAAAAAATATGATTGGTTTAGCTTCAGACCACGCAGCCTACCCTCTCAAGCAGTTCGTAAAGAAGTATCTTGAGGAGAAAGGCATGGAATATAAGGATTACGGAACATACACAGAGGATTCATGCAACTATGCTACTTACGGCCATGCACTTGCAGAAGGCATCGAGAAGGGCGAAGTATATCCAGGAATTGCAATGTGTGGTTCGGGCGAAGGCATCTCA
>JAZUIL010000089.1:0-10387 GCA_045642245.1 Bacteroidales bacterium | reverse complement strand
CCATTCTCCTTATCGTAATACTGACGATATACACGCATGATGTCTTTCTCATTGAAAGATCCATCATTATTTGTCGTATAATTAACTCGTGTATTAAAATTTTCAGCGAAAGAAGGGGCAAAATTCACTGCACGACCAATCAACTCCTGTTGTTCAGGAGAAAGTGCTGTCTCCTCAATTACATCATCTTGGCTACAAGCACATAATCCCAACAAGGAGATTAGTAGGAAATATGATACAAAATGTTTCATCATTTTCGCTTATTTATATTCTGGAATCGCAGGAATATGATCCGTCACTCTAGAGGTTCCTTCATAGCAATTCTGCAGATTGCCGGTTATCACAGCCCTATCGCTAAAGAAAGAAGCTCCCACAACAGTCAAATTCAAGAGTTCTGCTCTCCATCCTTTTTGAGTAACAGAGTCTATATATGGAAGCCACACCTCCTTTCTGTTCGTTTCTTTATGAACATTAGCTTCCCAAATCACTCTTCCTTCTGAATCCTTCTCCGGGTCCGCTTTTTCTTGATTTGTTGTGTATATACCATCCAAACCACTGAACAATGCAGAACTATTCGTATGCGTCAGTTTGACGTAGAAAGCTGTCAGTTGTTTCTCAAAAACAGAATAACTATCGCCATCTTTAGTATAAAACTCCGTTGTAGAAGAAACTAATAAATCCACAGGATTGTAGTCTGTTACCGCAGTATATTCAGCCGGGGTTTTAATACCTCCATAGTTGACCTCTACTGAAGGATCTTTTAATCGATATTGATCTTCATCTGTTCCCGTTCCATCAAGAGTCGATTTCTTATACCATTTCTCACCGATTTGTACAGGGAGTTCTTCATCTGCCACTTCTTCAGATGTTTCTATAATCGTATATGGAGACTCTGCTGTACCATCGCCTCTAAGAGTTTCTTTCTTATACCACTTTTCTACACCATCTTCACCGATGATCTTTACAGGCAGGTCTTCTACATTGATTTCCTCTGATGCCGAAATAACAGCATATGGATTTTCTTCTGTACCATCTCCTGAGACAGTCGTTTTATCATACCACGTCTCCCCAATCTTGACAGCATTTGCTTCATCCCATTTCACCTCCTCTTGAGTTTTCTCATAGAGAGGGGTTGAAAACGAAGAATATGGAGTTCCCTGCGGATCAAGGTATAGTTTAGATGGGTCAGTATAGTCTTCGTCATATTTTAAAACATATTCATCCCACGTACCAGCTCCTTCCACAATCAGTTTGTGATTCTGTGCATCTAAATGTCCAGTAAAAACAAAATCGGCAGGGATCTTGCTGGCATCAATAGTTATGTCATGATCCAATATAAAATAATCGCCATGATGAGCGCCTGTAACACTTTCGTTCTTATAGGCCGCTAAGAAATACTCAAGCCACTTAGAGTCACTATCCAGATACTGACCATCATTCTCATCATCTCGATAGTAATAGTGGCCATCAGTAATTTCCCAATTCTGCTTAGTAGCATGGTAAGCTCTCTGCCAGCTACTACCTGCCAGAGACATAGTATTCCCATTCTCATTATTCACACCATAATAACCGTCAGTTGAAGTCACCTCTGTCCAGATGTCAGAGCCCGAATCGTCATAATCCACACCTTCTGGCGTGATCGTCAGATAAACAACGGTCTGATAGTTGGCGTTCAAATCAAACGTAAACCTTTTTTCATAGGTCAGGCCATTCTCCAGCGTAATTTCAAAATCAATCTTATTCTTCTGAGCAGCTAACTCAGTAAGCTTTGTTGCATAGTTTTCCTCATCGTACATAACCATTTCTTCTGATGAATAGGTTGGCTGCACGATGATATCATAGCATGGTACTCTTAAATAACTATTCCGCGTATAACCGAGGTCTTCTTCTGTATCATATTTAGCGTGAATAGTTGCCCATTTAGATTCTGTTGGATAGACAGTTTCTTTGCCTTTTGTGTATACATAGAATTCTTCTGCTCTCTCCTCTCCTTCTGCATTGACACTGCCACATTCTCCCACAAAATGAGGAACGACTTTTCTTGCTTCTGTCCACTTTGGTGTCAAAGTATGTAGTTTCGTTTCACTATTATAGATATCATGGACGCCCTCTAAGACTTTTACATTACAGAATCTGATTCTACTATCTTCTGGATCATCCACTCCTCCAGTTAAGCTGTATCCCTTGATTTTTGTATCCATCGTAGGATCGATCAGTATGTATGCCAACACGCGTGAGAGACGATGACGGAAAGGCAACATGACACGAGAGACAGTAGCAGACAATTCTGTGTTGACAGGCATACTCAAGTAATGCGACAACAACGTATAATTGCCAATATTCGTACCTGTTTCAGTATCATCATTCTGCTTCGTTGTGAGATTAGCAGCACGGACATCAGAAAGAGAGCTCGTATATCTGAATTCTTCTGGCACAGAAACACCCTGGAAATAATGTTTTCCATTATCATACCAGACAGCAGGATCGTCTGTTTCACTGCCGTCTGCACCACGGTAATTAAACGAATAACGCGCATAACCACCATCGCTGATAGCGTACTCCAAATCAGTTCCTCCCTCTTTGGGCAACAGTTTTAAGATTGCTACTCGTTCATTTCTTTTAGTTGGGTCTTCACTTACCTTGCCATAAGTGATATCCAGTCCAGCCTTCAATGGTTTGATCAGCCAAGACTGTGTTTCTGCAGGAACAGCCTCTGCACGAGTCAGTTCCGAATAAACGGTTATTTCATCTGTCTTGATTCCTCCTATTTGGATGATATTCTTCTCCTGTAAGTCTATAGCAAGTTCTTCTGATGCAGATTCTATTGCATCAGAACAAGCCACAAGCATAACAGGCAATACTATAGAGGAAAGATAAACAATACTTTTTCTCATATCACTAGATAGCATTTTTCACATCAAAAGTCCTCATCATAGATCTTAGGAGCACTATTTCGTGGGCCAATTACCTTAGTTTCATTCAATCCTGAGGCCCATGAATGGACACCTACGGCATCCTGTGGCCACCAGTTACCTTCTGATGGTTTCTCAGCGTTCATACCATTCTGCTGAGTATTCTGAGCATCTCCCATATTATATGCAGAATATGCAATGATAGAACCACATGATGCTTTGTCCGGGTGGTCTGCAGTCTGTCGTTTTGCGCTAAACCAACTGGTACAGTCAATAATCTGCAGTTGAGGCGTCTCATCGCCAAATTTTGAAGTACCGCCGACTATACCTCCATAATAATAATTGGACTGATCTGCAGTAGCGACAGCGGGAGCTACAGGAGATACTGTTTCTGGGTCTGTATCTGGGTCCGGCCCCTGCATCAAATATTCACATTGGAAGATTGTTGCACTTGCCGCCATACAAATTATGCCACCAGCATAATAACGGCGGTCTTTCTGAACCGTATTTGAGTGCCACATTCTAACAGGCACCTTGACACGACAATTAGACACAGTTGCACCATTTGCAGCCCAAACGACAAGGCCTGCAGGTGAGGCTGACTGAACGAATACACCCTCTGCCGCCTTTACACTTACATTATCTAATTTGGCATTCGGGCCATAGACACTATATGCCAATGGTGCAATGGCATCATTATTATCATATCTATTTACCTTATTGCCATCTATTGTTTGTTCTGATTGAGTCGGTTCAGAGACAATTGGCTTATCCAAATAAAGCGTCAGATCTTTTATCTGGCCTAAGACATTCGTGAAGAGCATAGGGGCAGTAGTATATTCTTGACGATTCCCGTCAGCTAAATTACCACCGTCAGTTGTTAATACTTTCTTTGTACCGGTTAGTGTAATGGTCTTATTATTGCCATCAAGATTAAATGTCACATTATTATTATTCGAGCCAAAGTCATATGTCAAGGGTCCAGAACCAAAACCATGATTCCATTCACTATTAACCGTAAAACTCTTAGAAATACGTATATTATAGTCAGGCGTATTATAGGAAGTTCCCATCACCGTCTCTAATTCTTCCTGGCAATCAATGACAGCAACGAAAAGTGGTTTCCCATACTTAAAGGAATAGTTGTTTGGATTAGAACCCGCTGTTGCTCCAATGATATTATCGGCAGTGGTAGGCCACGAGTTACCTGTTGCGACCAAACCCACATTCGCATTCGTAGCATACACAGAAGCAAAAATGTTCTTGAAATAGGCCGCATCCGCACCCACATTCGATGATGGTTGACTTACAGAAATACCGTATTCAAATGTATTGTTCGACACAATACCATTGGCCTTACCAACTATTCCACCACCCGTCACACCGTCAACACCTTTTATTGATGCATTTACAGTACATGATTCAATAATAGCTTTATAGCCAGCGTCCGTCGTAAATGATTGTTGAGCTATGCCTCCTACAAGAGCACCAGAAGTTTTTCCATAAACAGGTAAAGACGAACTACATTGTGTGATCGTGCCATGATTCTCTGATACTAAACCAGCCTCATATGCTTTTGCCGTACTTAGTTCTCCCGATGTAACGACATCAATATGGTCAATAGTTCCATAATTGATACCCGCAACAGCCGAAGAGATATCAGCATCATCCTTCACCAGAATAGTACCATTAATCAAACAAGCAGAAGAGGCCATCTCCTTAAACACACGGGACTTTGTCTCAAATGTACATCCTGCCAGATTCAAAGAGGCATTTAACGTATAGTCCGATGGCCAAGTCTCAGACTCTGTATCAAGAATTATACTTTTCGTATTGACAAGTGCCACCGAACCAGCCTTGTTGTCTGGACCCTCTAAAAAAGTTTTTAATGATTCTCTACTAGTAATCTCAATAGTTTTGCCAGAAGAACCGTAGTCATCACAAATCGTAGTATAAGGCATATCATACCAATGAGCGACCTCTGCCGTGATGAGGATCTTTCGGCTTTGGCGTGACAGCGTTGCAATGATTGTCAAGTGTTTGCCACCTTCTGACAAATCATAGGCTTCCATGGCCTTTTGGGCAGCAGCCTTAACCGCTACAGCTTCCGTATCAGACTCGTCAACTGTAGCATGTGACTTAGAGTAATTCGGGTCACTTGACACATAGTAGGTAAAAAACTGATCAGACAGATTGATACGGGCTATAGGCTGTTCATCTGTGTTCGTGCGATAGTCATGCGGATCTACAATCACATCATAACGTGTCGTACTAACTCCTGTCGCAGCTTCACCATTGACATCCTTACCATAATCGATAAATTCTTCTCTTGACCATACTCCCGAGATACTTGTCGGATCTTTCCCTTCTGGATAACTGAATATTGAAGTATGTAGGTTACGTTCAGAGTTCTCAAATGCAAGGCTCTCACGGGTTACGCCCTCACTGGCTTTGACTATCAAGGTAATCCATGCACGTTTATGCTGCATATAAAGAGGCACCTTCTTATAATCTTTCTCCGACGTCACCATGATGCCACTCAATTCCTTTGCCGTTTTATTGCCTTTATACCATTGCTTGCTAGTTCGATAATTGATAGCGTTAAAATCATCTGTAGCTGATTCCCCACTCCAGATAGGCAGATATGAGTAGCCTTCGATATAATCCTGACTATACCAAGCATCTTCATCTGCCTGATCTGGCGACACTTTATCCGACTTATTGGCATAAGCCTTAAAACCCCATAAAGAAGAATTATCTTGCCAGTATAGAGGAGTCTCATCTTGTTTCAGTTGAAGCGTATCGGTTGTAGGGGTCTCTCCCTCTGCAGGAATTATCGGCAAATATGTACTCTGGCCTACACAGCTAGGTGTTGTTCCCCCTTTCCACATTTCAACGGTCAGTTCATACTCTCGGCGGAATGGCTTATATGTATCCAAAACATCTCTCCATAAAGACTCTGCATCAGACATGGCACGCGTACCTTTTGCTTCAGGCAGCAATGTTGAGAAGGTAATCGGGTCATTTAAATTGACCTCCTCCTCTCCTTTATCCAAGACAGCTATGGTGTCACTGCAACCTACCAGTAACAGCGACAAACTCAGCAGAAAGATTTGCTTAATATTATAATCCAACATTATTTCTTATTTGTAAAAATACCGTCCGTAGAATACATAGTTTCATCTACAATCCAGTCTTCGATTTCTGCCTGTATAAACGCCAGAGCGCCACGACGAAGCTCAATGTTCCAAGTATATTTATTACCACTCAGCAATGTCTGAAACTCTGGGTTCATTACATTTACATCCAAAGTTGCGACGTGTTCATAGTGGAGATCATCATTCTCTTCCCACGTAACCCTGATAGCTTTTAACATGCCATAAGCAATGGCATTATATGATTTAATTGAGGTTGGTTCATAGTTGGCCTCACCCATATCAAACATTGAGAACGATGATCCATAGCGGTCTTCAAGCGATACCTCTGGAGCCAGATAAGCTGATGGTTCCACCTTACCTTCTTCATCAAGATCAGTAAAGACATATGCTTTCTCTGCGACACCAAGCAATTCAACTTTTTTTATCTGGCCCGCTGAGATAGCTACCGAATTATCCAGAGCTTTCTTAATATTGACCTGAACCTGCGCAAACTGATGATGGAACTTCAGTGTAACACGATTCGATTCAGGAGTAGCGCCGGTCGGTGCCTTTATTGTCAAAGCCTGGCAAATATCAGGCTGCTCAGATATTGAGTTTTTACTACCTCGTTTCAGATCAAAGACTAAAGCATTATGTTCAATTGATTTGAACTGTTCTTTTTTAGTCAATTGCTGATTGACGTAGAAAGAATATAAAGGTTGTGTCTCATCATAATAGAGTCTGCCATAACTGTCAGTTGCCCAGTATTTTGTTACAGGATTCTGATCCTCATCCGTGGTTTCTTCTATTAATGCAAGGTAGATACTTGTTTCATTATTATATAAATATTTGACACCACCTATTTCATTTTCCTCGATATATTCTTCTGTTGTTGAACCTTCGTATTTTTTTTTCTGATCATAGATGGTATAACGACACCACCCTCGTGTACCGGTGGTTTCTCCCCTATTCTCTGTGGATTTAGTGTAATCTACTTTCCATGATCTGTAAGTACTCAGATCGTGGCCCAAATAGTTATAATCGTAAGAATCTGCGTAATCTTCTTCAGCAATTCCTGAAGGGGCTGGAAAAGTGCCTTGCTTCTGCAACACATACTGAAAAAGCTCATCTGTAGATTCAAAAGTAGGTGCAGTTACACCACTTCCCATATACAACTCATAGCCTGTCGTAGGCCATACAAATTCTTTTTCGTCGGTAAGCTTCTGATAGATCTCATCCATATCAAATTTCAGAGATCCTGGATTTGTTCCATATACGAATGAGGTATTTCGCGCCTTGTTCAGATCGGTCCAAGCTAAAAAAGCATGGTCCTTTCTATTCTGCCAGTAGAAAGCTGGAGCCTGTTTGTCATTACCATATGTATCATATAATTCAGGATTCTGTTCTAATATTGGATAATTTCTACGCCAATAGAGCGAATTACCAAAATTGCCAACCACTTTAAGCCATGCCGTCAGGTCTGTATTTCCACTCACGTCGAAAAGATTGGAATTCACCTGAGCCTTATAATACATTCTACAGACGAAACGACTTCCATCTGGCATAAAATAATAGGTCAGATTTCGATCATCTGCTCGTGTATAGGATGTATTCTCGCTCGAACCGACCGAGAACAACACCATTTCACCTTTTGTCTGGCTATCATCTGTTTTTTCCAGACTCAATGCTTCAATATCATCGGAACAAGAGGATACACTTGCTCCTAATAATATTGCACTCATCATCTGCCCCAGATGTTTGCAGCTATATTTATGATATCTAGTAATCACAACAAAGACTTATGATTTATTCAAAACAATGAGACTGATTATTCCCAATCCAAGACAGCTTCTCCTCCAACGACAGGAGCATCTACCCAGTCTTTGATCTTCCCCCAGAAGGTAATCAGTTCCTTTTCTACTTTGATAGTATACTGATAGTGCTTACCTTGTTCCCATGCAGGAATGGCAACCGGATCTCCTACAGGTTTACCATCGGCATCTCTCGTGATAGAAACACAATCTTCCAGTTTGATAGAATAGACTGCTCCATCTGCATAAGTGCCATCCCCATTAGCATCTCCGTTAAATGTGATGATAACTTTTGAGTCGGCAGTAATGGTTTGAGGCAACATCAGATGCAATGCTGTCCATGAGTCTGTAGTAGAGGTTGATGGAGTCAAAGTAACGGTCTGATTTTTGTAAGTCTCTTCCGTGCTCAAAGTGCAAGAGCCATCAGCTAAGGCAATACTTCCCTTTGTAGTCAAATTGGTGATCTCCACCTTCTTTATATTAGACAGATCCATCTTTCCATCCGAATTGGTCGAAGTGATCAATGAAAGAGTCACTTTCGACAATGCATGACTGAACTGCATCTTCACATCTGTGGTCGTTGGTTTAACAATTTCAGATCCACTCGTTCCCCAAAGAAGGTCCGTGGCAGGAGAATAAGATACAGCCTCTGCTACAATGACCTGATTATCTACAGTTGCATCATGTGAACCAGTCGGATTTTCAGCAGTGACTAAAGTCTCAGCTCCTGCATCATCATATAAAGCAGCTCGGAAATAACGATTATCACTGGCATCAAACCAATACATTGGTATTGTAGTTGTATAGTTTGTGCCATTATTTGTAAACAAAGAGCCTTTATTATAATCAGATTCAGGTTCCTTCTTTGACCATACTGTAAATGGCTTTTCAAAGGCATTTCCCTCAGGAGTCATGTTTTGGGTTCCGGTTGTTGAGAAGGTAATCTCAGCAGTTCCTTCACCAGTCTTTTCCTCCCATCCCACTATTTTTGCAGTGTAGGTAATCTCCTGCTTGTTTACTGTTGCATTGATAACATAGTTTACTCCATAGGCAAGTGTTACACTTGCATCGTTTTCGATTTCACTTTCTGTTTTTCCTGTCCAACCAGCGATCAATTTCTTAGAAGCTATCAGCTTATAAGTATTACTCTGGTTATTTGCATTCGACACAACGATGGTTCCTATCTCATTTCCTACAGTAATCACATTGCCCGGAGCGACAATAGCGGCAAAGCTGACATCATAATTTGTTGCTGTTTCTATTTCTGTCAACTTTGACATAGTAACATCTGCAGGAGCTGCACTTGGATTCACAAAACCGCTTTCCGTCTCAGTATTATCAAGTCCATGCTTCTTCGTCAGATCCACAGTTGCCTTGATATTCATCGATTTCAGCGTAACAGCAGGAGCATTCTTCACCTCATCTGAGGTATAGCCTGTTCCTCCTTTGACATTGACAGAGATCTTGGTCATGGCATGATGGAAACAAAGCGGAATAGCTGCAGTTGAAGCTTTGTATGCACTCTGATAATCTGCGGCCAACAAGTCATTCTTTTTGTATTCATCAGCAGACTGAGCCTGATTTGTAATAATATTCCAGGTAAGTACACCTGCATCAGAAATCTCAGGAGATTCGACTGACGCCGTTACACCACTCGTCAGTCTTGCCGCCCAGATATTCACAGTTACACCCTCTTTTCTGACGTCATAAGTGTCACTACTTACATCATCCCAGAACACCAGATTTGCATTACCTCCATCTGAAGGATAACGTTTGCGGAGCTTGAGGTATTTCGTAGTTTCACCTGTTGCTTCTGCCTCATTCTTATTGCTGATGCCAATAACAACGGATTTAGTGTAAGTCATGTCAGTAGCACCAACATGAAATTGATCAGAAGTGTATGCACGAGTATTGACCGACTCAGAATCAACGACAAAAGAAAATGTCATTTCTTCTTTTGCCTTTGGAGTCTCTTCGAACACTTCCTCATTATTACTACATGAGCATAAACTCAAAATAGAGAATAAGAAAGACGTATATTTTAAGTTTCGATTCATACTAACTACTTATTACATAAATGGCACATCAGCATCACCAGACTTCTCTGTCCAATCAACTAGTTTTGCTACCACCTCAATATCAGATTTCATTACTTTTAACGTGTAGATATATTTCTTACCACGTTCCCAAGAGGATACATACTTATCTGTCTCACCAGAAACTAATACGTTCTTTAATGGTTTACTATAAGTCAAGGATCCACTCGTTGTTGGAATGGTAATCTCAATCACCGCATTCTCTAACGACTGAGGAATAACATAATCAAAATAAGTTTCAGGACTTGTGCCAGTTGCTTTTCCAAAAATAATTTTGGCAGAGGTTGAAGGGGCAGTTGACTCTGCTTCAAACGTGCCATAGGTCAAAGTATAGTCTTCAGTCGAAGATGCCAAAGCTACAGAGTTATGCAGATCAATAGTTGCAGTCTTAGCTGTTCCTTTGATTTTTACAACAGCTTGTGTTGTGTTGT
>JAZUIL010000088.1:0-2690 GCA_045642245.1 Bacteroidales bacterium | reverse complement strand
AAGTACCGACTGTCCATTATTATTCAAATCCTTGATCATAATGGATGACACTCGAGTATAAACCGGACGAGTATACTGAAGATACAATTCAGCCGCACCCCACGAGAGAAGCATACAGAGAACAATCCATGGCCAATGAGAAACTAGAATCACCAAGAGGTCCACCGGATTGAACGATGAACCCGCAGAGGCATTACCTTGATTGGCCTGCTGATTAGTTTGTGTGTTTTGAGATTCTGGTAACATATATCGTCAAATAAAAATTCAAATAATAGAGTTCAGATTACTTGAAGATTGCAAAGAGTGTAAGTGCACTGGTAAGAAGACCAGTCCAGAAAGTATAGTTCACCATACGGCTGCCATACTCTGTAGTAGTACGCTTGGTCTTGTTATTTGGCTCTACATAGACAATATCATTCTGCTGAAGATAATATACTGGAGAATTATACAGTTCCTCAGCAGAACAAAGGTTTACTTCATAAGCCACACGCTGATTGATACCAGACTCACGAATGACGCGTACATTCTCTCGCATACCATCCAAAGTCAAATCTCCTGCCTGAGTTATTGCATCAAGAATCGTGAACTGATCACGATCAATCTCAATACGACTAGTTCCAATTGCTCCCATCATCAATACATGCATATTGACGAATTCGACAGTAACGATAGGTTCCTTCACCAGATTGCGATTGACCAATTCATCTTTGATATAATTCTGTAATTCCTCACGAGTATAACCCTGAACAGCCAAACGTCCCAGAATAGGGAAATCAATCGTACCATCGGAATTAATGGTATATTCCGATGGAGAAGAATTAGAACCGGTCGTGGTTCCTGTAGCAGCTTGGCTAATAGAATACGTACTATTCAAACTGAACATCTGTGAAAGTGATGCATCACGAGTACTTACTAAAATGCTGATCTTGTCCTGTGGACGAAGTCGGATACTCTGTGGCTTCACTATGGGGACTCTCTTCTCTAATGGCATATCCTGAAAATAGGCCACATTATAAGGGGTAGAGCAAGAGGCAAGTGCCAGCGCAACTAGCACAAGCGAGAATAGTACCGGTCTGCGCGATGTCAGGCTACGGGTAAAGATACGCAAACAATTCATATCAGTAATGTATTAAAATTTGGCTTAATTTGATGTATGTCACGGATGGACACACCTACGGTAATGGTCACCACACATAAGGATGCAGCAATCATATATATCGTCGCGCAAATATAATAATAATTGTTAACTCCCCAAAATCTCAAGCAAAAAAAATGAGTTTTTGGGGAGTTTTCGAGTCTTTTTAGGACAAAAAACGTAATATTTCTATCAATTTCGCATATTTCAGCGCGAACTTAATTGCGAATCCATTTTACAATATCCTTCCACGAGAACTTCTTACCATACATCAAAATACCCGTACGATAAATACGCGCCGCTAGCCAAAGGATCAGGAAAGCGGTCAGGTAGAGTACGATCAATGACAAGGCAATTTCATACATCGGGACGTCAAAAGGAAGACGGACCATCATCGTAATCGGAGAAGTAAATGGCACCATACTGCACCACCAAGCCAATGGACCATCCGGATTTTGCATGCTAAAGATTCCTGCATACAATGCGAAAACCATGAAGAACATGATAGGTGCCATAAACTGAGATGTATCCTGTTGCTGATCTACTGCAGAACCGAAAGCGGCAAATAGACTTGCATAAAGCAGATAGCCTCCCACAAAATATAGTAAGAAACATGTCAAGATAAGTGGATAATTGACACTCATAATCATCTGGAAGATCTCTCCGACCTGTGATTGTGGTGTGAGAAGCGAAGCGTTGGAAATCACTTCTGCATCGACAGATGCATTGACGCCGGATGCGGTCGATGCAATCAGTCCTGCAGTACCAAGCAAGACACCCCACACAGCAAACTGAGTAAAACCGACCAAAGCAACTCCTATGATCTTGCCTAACATCAATTCAATAGGTTTGCACGATGATACGATAACTTCCACAATACGATTGGTCTTCTCTTCCACTACCCCACTCATAATCATCGCTCCATAAGTCAGGACAAACATATATGTAAGGAAGGCCAGACACATGCCAACAATCTCTGAAACCATAGCGGACGAGACGGTTTCCTTACCATCCTCTCCCCATTTGATAGTCTTAACATCAAGATTCACGTCGCAATCGTGCAAGATACTTTCAAGACCTTCGATATCATACGTCGCAATCTTCTGTTCTCGTATGGGGACATAAAGGATAGAGCGAATATCTGACTCAAGACTTCCGTTCAAGGACAATTCGCTTAAAATAGTCAACTGCTGCGTCTCGACAATATTTTGTGGAAGTACAACGAGTGCATAGAGATCTGACTGCTGTTTATAGACATCATATAGAGATTCATCCGATGCATCCTGCATATTAGGGAGTGAAAGGAACTGATATTCCTCTGTAGCAGTGAAGAGTGGCAGGAACATCTGTTCTTCTGTCTGGTCAACGATTGCTACCAACTTCTTTTCATCGCTCTTGACATTAGACAGCATAATGGGCAATACACCACATAGCAGGATGCTGAGGATCGGAACGAGGATCGTGGTGACTATGAAGGATTTCTTAGCCACCATCTGCAGATACTCACGCTGAATGATCAGTCCTAACTTATTCATAAACCACCTCTGAATTAACG
>JAZUIL010000087.1:0-3893 GCA_045642245.1 Bacteroidales bacterium | reverse complement strand
ACGTATGATCACCGAGATCGGCCATGCCGAAACCGGTATCGACATCCATCCAGGCGCTACCATCGGACACTCTTTCGCCATCGACCATGGCACAGGTGTGGTAATCGGTGCCACAGCGATCATCGGACATAATGTGACGCTCTATCAGGGTGTCACCCTCGGTGCAAAGAACTTCCCTCAGGAAGAAGACGGCACCTTGGTCAAGGGAATTGCCCGTCACCCAATCTTGGGCGACAACGTGGTGGTTTATGCCAATGCCACCATTCTTGGCCGTATACATATCGGAAACAACGCCACTATCGGCGGCAACCTCTGGGTCACAAAAGATGTGCCGGAGGGGACAAAACTCTTTTACAAGCAGAATTAACGTTATACGTGTTCTTTTGTTATTTTTGTTCTTTTGTTGTTTTGTTTTTGCTGCATAACGGAAGAACGACAAAGGGCAAATAACAAAATAACATAACAACATAACAACAAAAACAACGCCGAAGGCAACAACATAAGAACAAAACAACCTATCATATATGAATAAATTCAAGATCGTAGCAAAAACCCTCGCAGGATTAGAGGAGATTCTTGCAAAAGAGATCGAAACACTGGGTGGTAGCAATATCGCTATCGGTAACCGTATGGTAAGCTTCTTAGGCGACAAGCAGTTGCTCTACAAGACAAACCTCTGGTTGCGTACCGCTCTGCGTGTCATCAAACCTATCGAGCAATTCGACGCTTGTGATCCGGATGAGCTCTATGCTCAGATCAAAGCCATCGACTGGAGTAAATATGTGGCAGAGGGTCAAACCATCGCCATCGATAATACTATCTACAGCGAGAACTTCCGCAACTCGCGCTATGCCATCTATCGTGCTAAGGATGCTATCTGCGACTGGTTCGTGGAGCATAACATGAAGCGCCCTAAGGTGGCTGTAGCCAGTGCCGACGTGCAGTTGAACCTGCATATCAGTGACAACTGGGACATCACCGTCGACGAGGAAACTGGCGAAACCTCGCGTTCGTCGCACTGTACCCTTTCGCTCGATGCCAGCGGTGACCCACTTTATAAGCGTGGCTATAAGGAGTATCAGACAGACGCTCCTATCAGTGAGGTATTGGCTGCCGGCATCCTGATGAAGGCAGGTTATGACGGCACACGCGACCTCTATGACCCAATGTGCGGATCGGGTACTTTCCTCATCGAAGCAGCACTCATCGCCACCAACACTCCTGCCGGATTGTATCGCAAGAGCTTCGGTTTCCAGCGCTGGACAGTAGGCGACCTTGCTTTCGACGAGGAGATGTGGCAGGATCTCTATGACGACGACACTCAGGAGCGTGAATTCCTCAACCATATCTATGGTAGCGATATCAGCAAGGTGGCTCTCGAAGCAACAGAGAAGAATATCCGCTCAGCTGGTCTTAGCAAATACATCACCCTCGAGGTAAAGGATTTTGAGACGGTGGAAAGCAATCCTATGCAACAAGGCGGTATGCTCGTGATGAATCCTCCTTATGGCAAGCGCCTCTTCACCGACGTTCCAACATTCTATGGCATGGTAGGTTCTGTGCTTAAGAAGAAGTTCCAGGGTTGTGAGGCATGGATCATCTCTAGCGACGATCCTAACGCTACATTCTCTGCTGTAGATCCTCGCAATGGTTTCCGCAAAGAAGGTACACCATTTGATTTCGTAGGATTGAAGGCGTCGATCAAGATTGACCTCAATAACGGCGGCATCCCATGCCAGCTGCGTAAATATGAGCTTTTCTCTGGCAAGTATGACGAATTCCGTATGGAAGGCGGAGAACTTGACAAGACATCGGCTGATCAGAAGCAGGATAACTCGAAATTTGAGAACATCCGCTCGCGTAAACCTACTCATTTCAAAGGTGAGAAGGTGGGTCGTTTCGACAGCCGTGGCGAGAAACGTGACGGTGATGACCGTAAGAAGCGTTTCTATGATAAGGATGGTAAAGCCTTCGAACGTGGGCACAAGCGCATCGACGACAAGCCAAAGCGTACTCGCACCTCAAGCACGGAGCGCAGTTATGCCGTTGGTAAGGATGGAAGCATCGTAGCGGCTAAGCCAGGAGAGGAACCAGCGTTCGAAAAGAAGTTCGACAAGAAACCTTTCGGCGACAAGAAATTCGGTGATAAGAAGTTTGGCGACAGAAAACCTTTCGAAAAGCGCGATGGTGAGAAGAAACCATTCGAGAAGAAAGAAGGGTATTCTCCTCGTGGCAACTTCAAGCGTAATGCTGATGGCCAATTCGAGGAGCGTGATGGTCACTTCACACCACGCGGCAGACGTGAATATGATCCTAACCGCCCAATGTTCAGCAAGGAATTTGACATGAGCAAGGTGGTTTTGGATTTCACACAAGACAACGATAAGAAAGATTAATCGTATGATGAAACCCCTATTTACTGCACTGATGGCTGCTACTGTATTATCCGCATCGGCACAACCTACCATCATCGGCACCACTCCTGCACAAGAGGGTGAATTGCCAACCATGGAGCAGATGACCCCTGGCCATCCGGATTATATCTACGTCCCAAGCCTTATCAATGCACAATTTGACGATAAAGGCAAGTTTACTTTCTACTTGCCGGAAGAAGCAGAGAAAGCTCCTGCACAAGCCAAGAAGGTAAAAGGTACGCTGAGTGCCGATGGCCTCTGGACAGCAATCAACGAAGGTGACCGCCTCTGGGTGGAAACCGTTGGCGATGGCGAGAAGCAGCGCTTGCAGGTGAGTGCTCCTGATTCGCCAAGCGACAATCCTGTCAGCGGTCAATCGGAGGTCGTATGGGGTCAATCTGTTCACCGCAATGAGTTCGGCATCAGCAAGGGTATCTTCTGGAGCACGGAGGGTCATCAGCTGGCTTTCTACTGCATGAATCAGTCGATGGTCGGCCAGTATCCTCTGCTGCAAACCGATGCACGTGAAGCAGAAGTCAAATGGGTACGTTATCCGATGGCCGGCATGACCAGCCACCAGGTCGTATTGGGTATCTATCGTCCGGAAGAGAAGCGTACCTTGTGGGTAAAGACATGTGCAGAATTGCCAAACGCTCAGCAGCAGCCGGCTGCAGGTACACGTCATCATCAGCTGGTAAGTGATCCTGAGCATTATCTTACCTGCGTCAGCTGGCGTCCTGATGGCAAACAGATCTTCATCGCAGAGCTCAATCGTAAGCAGAACTACATGGAGCTCAATGCTTATGACACGGAGACAGGCGAATTCGTGGAGACACTCTTCACCGAGGAATCATCTAAATATGTTGAACCAGAAGATGAACTCACCTTCCTTCCAGGTTCGAATGACAAATTCATCTGGATGAGCGAACGCGATGGCTACAAGCATATGTATCTTTATGACCTCGCGGCTCCTCGCACCGCCAATGGCCTTCCTACACCGAAGCAGTTGACTCAGGGTGAATGGATGATCAATGAACTCATCGGCATCGATGCGAAGTGTAAATATGCTTACTTCATGGCCACCAAGGAAAGCCCTCTGGAGAATAATCTCTTCAGCTTGGACATGAAGACGCTCAAGGTAACCCTCATTACCACAACTCCTGGCCGCCACTCGGTGATGTTCAACAAGGATTATACTCAGGTATATGATTCTTTCGTCAACCATGATACTCCTCGTCAGTGCCAGTTGATAAACATCAAAAAAGGAAAAGCTGCACAGATCTCTATTCTTTATACAGCTCCTGATCCTTATGCGGCCAACGAACAGCATAAAGCCATCGCACGTCCTGAGGTTGAAGTCGGCACCTTGAAAGCTGCTGACGGCAAGACAGATCTCTATTATCGACTCGTAAAGCCACTGAATTATAAGGATGGCAAAAAGCATCCAGTCGTGGTATATCTCTACAACGGCCCTCATGC
>JAZUIL010000086.1:0-3850 GCA_045642245.1 Bacteroidales bacterium | reverse complement strand
GCAAGAATCTCCTCTTTCCCGATCTGTTCTAGAAGAATACCCTGAAGGAACAAAGCCAAGGTGCGGATCGTCGGATCCTCTCCTGCCATATCAAAGACTCCATCCTTATCGACATGAGTCCTGATATACTCAATGCGACTGGCATATTCTTTCTGCTCCTCCTCTGTAAACTTATTCTTACGGATCAACAGGTAACAAGCACGATAGATTGGGAACAATCGGGCATTATTGACCAGATAATCAAAATGCTTGAGTACATCCTGATCCTGAAAGACAATCGGATCGTCGCCTAATAACAGTTCGCGTAACTCTTCATAACAGCTGTCACATTCTTCAATGGAGCCGAATACCTGATCAAGGTTTTCATAATGGCCAACCATCTCACAAAGGCTGAAGAAATAAGGCTCAAAGCGTATAGAGTCGTGAGGAAGATTACAGGTAATGTCACAACTCTTTCTGAATAAAGCATTAATACGCTTACGCTGGCTTATATCACCCATTCTGAAGACAGAAATAAGGCTATCTCCAGACAACAGATACAGATGACCCAGATAAGAGCGGACCTTGTCAGTCAGTTCCAGGGATTCATAATGTGGAATGAGGATATTATCGATCAGCATTCCATACATAAATGCATCCAACCAATTGATGTAATGAACGACTAAATTGAATAGCAGATCATACTCTTCATTAGGGAGGTCCGTCTGTTCATAGAAATTGATAAGATCATCAATACGACCCTGATTACGACGACACATATTCTCCTTCAGCACAGAGCTTTCACGGAGATAGGACATCCAGTCAGATTCGTTATGTATAGAAGAAAGTCGGTTATTGGTAGTGTTATAAAGGTTTCGGTCGTCACGAAGAGCAATGAAGCATCCCTCCACATCAGGGATCATGCCATACTTTGACCAGAGGAAATTACCTTCGTGTTTCTTGGCATTCTGTCTGTTATTAACAGCTTCATTGATAATCTGGTCAGGATTATGATGAACCTCATTATCAATATAGACAGTACCAATAGAGAAAGAGAACTGTTCGTTTTCCAACCCATCGACATGAATCTTATGAAGGTTTTCAAAAACCCCACGGGTCATAAGACTCATCTCATATCTACTATAAAGTATTGGAGGAAGGATGAATGCAAATTCATCACCTGACAATCGGGAAATAATAGCATCAGGGAAACAACATAACAACGCATTGGCAATAGCTTTCAGGAGTTCATCTCCCTTACTATTGCCATAATGCAAGTTGATACGCTTGAAGTTATCAAGATCGATAGACCCGAAGACGCGATGCTCCCCACTTTTTAGGATTTTCTGCAGCTCCATACTGCAATGCCATCGGCTATAAAGTCCGGTCAATTGATCATATTCAATTCCCAGTTGAGTTTTCATGGAGCATTTGTAAGATTTTGTTGTCAATAGGGTTTATTGACAAAAGATAAATATGAATTTATTGATTCATAGTCTTGTAAAGTGACTCGAGAAGAGCAAGATTCTGCTTCATGACAGAACCTCTGACAGTCTCACAGATGTTGTGCTTCTCGACCATGATGAAGTAACGCTTGTTAGCCTTAGGTGTACCATCTGCGTTGCGTGGCAGGCGGATAGACTCTTCATAAAGCGCGGTCTCAAGGTCAATGATATGCTTGTCATCATCCCAGGTGAGCGACTTACGATAGTACTTCTCCGAAGTCTCCTCGATGAAAGACTTGACTGCCTTTACAACCGAGCTGCGATATGGCATCACATACTGGTGAGGGAAACCTTCTGGCTTAAGAGTACACTGTGGCTTACGAATCTTCACATTGTAACCATTATCGGTGATATCGATGATATAGACAGCCGAGACATCACATTTGGTATACTTAGAGAAAGGCTCGCCCTTGGTCTCCCAGTTGATCGTAAAACGGTTGTCCATCTCATTCTTCTGTACAGTGTATTCTGTTGCCTTGAAGTTAATGCTGAGCCACTCCTCAACGAGCTTCATCATCTGATCCTTATCCTTATTACATTTTTCAGTAATATCGAATTCTCCATTTGGAACGCTCTTATAATAGTTCTGTCCAAACACAGACAAAGTAGAGATCAACAAACAGAGAGAAAGAAAAATCTTCTTCATTTTTGAGTACAATTTATAGTTAATAAACGTAGTTTAGCTTGTAAAAACGGGGCAAAGATACATTATATAATTTATAAATGCAAGTATTTATCCTAAATTTTTGGACATATTAAGAGAAATTATTAAATTTGCGCCCGTTTAATTTATATCACCGCCCTCATTAGGCGGCTATTGTCAAACCCATAAAAATATATCTATGGCAGAACAGAAAGATTTCAAGCGTACGCTCGTGACCGCTGCGCTCCCTTATGCCAACGGTCCAGTTCATATTGGCCACCTCGCAGGTGTTTATGTGCCTGCTGATATCTATGTGCGTTACCTCCGTCTCAAGAATCGTCCAGTATTGTTCGTTGGCGGTTCTGACGAACATGGTGTACCTGTTACCATCCGTGCTCGTAAGGAAGGTATTACAGTGCAGGATGTGGTCGATCGCTATCACTATTTGATCAAGGATTCGTTTGAGAAGTTCGGTATCTCATTTGATATCTATTCTCGTACCACCAGCGACATCCACCACAAGTTTGCCTCTGACTTCTTCCGCAAGCTCTACGATGAGGGTAAGTTCATTGAGCAGACTACTGAGCAGTTCTATGACGAAGAGACCAAGGAGTTCCTCACCGATCGTAACATTCGTGGTGAGTGCCCTCGTTGCCATGCACTCGGTGCTTATGGAGACCAGTGTGAGAAGTGAGGTGCTACCCTCTCGCCTGAGGAGCTCATCAATCCATACAATGCAGTGAATGGTAACCCTCTTGTAAAAAAGGCTACTTCACACTGGTATCTCCCACTCGATCAGCATCAGGAGTGGTTGGAGAAGTGGATCCTTCAGGATCATCCTGAGTGGCGTCCTAATGTCTATGGACAGTGTAAGTCATGGCTCGATGGTGGTCTCAAGCCACGTGCCGTAACCCGTGACCTCGACTGGGGTATCCCAGTGCCAGTAGAAGGTGCAGACGGTAAGGTGCTCTATGTATGGTTCGATGCTCCTATCGGCTATATCTCTAACACCAAGGAGCTCTGCGATGCTAAGCCAGAGCAGTGGGGCACCTGGCAGCAGTGGTGGCAGGATCAGGACAGCCGCATGATTCACTTCATCGGAAAGGATAATATCGTCTTCCATTGCATCGTCTTCCCTGCTATGCTCAAGGCTCATGGCGATTACATCCTCCCAGATAATGTTCCTTCTAATGAGTTCCTCAACCTTGAGGGCGATAAGATCTCTACCTCTCGCAACTGGGCTATCTGGCTCAATGAGTATCTCGTAGACATGCCAGGCAAGCAGGATGTGCTCCGATATGTATTGACCGCAAATGCTCCTGAGACCAAGGATAATGACTTCACCTGGAAGGACTACCAGGCTCGTAACAACAACGAGCTCGTAGCTATCTTCGGTAACTTCATCAACCGTGCCATGAAGTTGACTGAGAAGCACTTCGATGGTAAGGTTCCTGCTTGTGGCGGGCTTACTGATTATGATAAGGAAACTCTTGCCGAGTTCCAGAATGTCAAGAAGAATGTAGAGGATCTCCTTGAGACATTCAAGTTCCGTGACGCTCAGAAAGAAGCTATGGAACTTGCTCGTATTGGTAACAAATATCTGGCAGATACTGAGCCTTGGAAGGTATTCAAGACCGATCCTGCTCGTGTACAGACCATCCTCAACCAGGGCATAGCCGTTCCTCCGAACAAGCCTATCATTGGCGAGAACGTATTCACACAG
>JAZUIL010000085.1:0-12849 GCA_045642245.1 Bacteroidales bacterium | reverse complement strand
CACAAATGGTTATATCAAATCTGTTCGGATTCTTCTCTAATCTGATGTTGGCACATTATTCACCAGATAAGTCTCAGAACGGATTGATGAAGACTGTCGGTTGTAGCTATCCTGCCGCAAAAGATCTATTATCTGCATTGAAAATATACAATGGATGGAAAACAATGCAGAACATCTCAATACTTCGAGAGTTTGATGCTAGAAGTAAAGGTGGCAGAGGTGGTAATACTCCAGATCCTGAATTACTTAAAGAGCTATTCTATCAATTGATGCATTAAATGACGGAATTTCTTAAGACTGTAGCTCTCCATTATATGGAAAGATCCATAGTAATGGCAAAAGAGACAGGAACTCCTGCCTCCATGCCATTGTCGGATTACGTCTTCTGCTTTCCGAATCATAGAAGTGCATTGTTCTTTTCTCGTTATCTGCAAGAGTCCTTTGGAGGAAGCTGTCTGATTCCTTCAACTATTACCATAAATGATCTTTATGGACTTTTCAGTAATCGTTGTATCGCAGATAGAACTACTTTATTATTTAAGTTATATAGTATCTATCGAAAGCTATCACAGCGATCAGATAAAGAAGAGTTTGACCAGTTTGTCTTCTGGGGCGACATGCTTATTGCAGATTTTGAAGATGTCGACAGGTATTTGATTTCAGCCGACAAACTCTTTACCAATATTAAGGATCTTAAAGAGATTGAGACAGCTTTTGCAGGATTTGATCCAAAAACTATTGAAGTCATCCAGAGTTTCTGGCGCAATTATAAGCCGGTTACAAATAGTGAGGATGCAAAACGTGAAGCATTCAGTCAGACATGGAGTATTCTCAAAGAACTCTATATATTATTTAAAAAGGAGTTAGCTGAAGAGAACTTGGCTTATCCTGGTATGATGGAACGAGAAGTTGCTGAAAGTCCACAGCTCAACTTCGACCAATTATCTTATAAGAAAGTCATCTTTGTCGGTCTGACTGCTATTACAAAGGCTGATCGAAAATTACTGCTACGTTTGAAGAATGAAGGATATGCAGAGTTCTGCTGGGACTATGCTGATTCATTGATTCGTGACCATAAGTCGCCAATGTCGTCAGCAACATATTTTACATCTCAGAATCTGTCAGATTTTCCAAACGAACTCACTGATGAAGAACTGAAATCTGGCTTAGTAAAAGACGAAGATCGAAAGTATTCGTTATATGCGGTTCCTTCTGGTGTTGGTCAGGCCCAAGTTTCCAGGATGATTCTTCAACAATGGAATCTGACACTACCTAAATTTGATCCTTTTCGGACGGCAGTAGTTCTTACTGATGAAAAACTATTGGTCCCAATGTTATATGCTGTTCCTTCTGAATTAGGAACTTTCAATGTAACAATGGGTTATAACCTGAAGAATACTCCGGTTGCCGCATTTGTGCAGAATCTAGCAAACCTTCAGGAAGTATATCGTCCTCACGAGAACCAGCCAGGATCATTCTATTATAAGCAGGTTCTTCCCATTCTTCAAAGTAATTATACTACTGCCATATCTGAAGAGAAAGCAAGAGCTATATTCAAAAAGATATCTGATTCAAATCTGTATCAGGTACCAACTTCAGAATTTGCTTCTGACGAGTTTCTATCTTTGATATTCAGACCTGTAATTTCTGCAGAACAAACCATTGATTATGTGCTTGAGATTCTCGAATCTATCATGCAGTATTCTGATTTGTTCACGGAGACGGATTATGAGTTCTTGTATCACTACCATGCGACTGTAGAAAAACTAGGGAAATCCGTTAAAAAGCAGACCTTCTTCTTTACACCCAGAACACTTTTCCAATTATTAGGAAAATTGGTTAATGGTGTATCTGTTCCATTTTCTGGCGAACCTTTACATGGATTGCAGATCATGGGTGTGTTGGAGACACGCGCTTTAGACTTTGACAATATTATATTTCTGTCAATGAATGAAGGCGTCTTTCCAGCCAAGCCATCGAACAATTCTTTTGTGCCGATGTCCTTAAGAAGCGCTTTTGATATGCCGACACAAAAGCATAGAGATGCCGTCTTTGCTTATCATTTCTATCGACTCATCAGTCGTGCTAAGAACATAGCATTGATCTATGACAGCAGGACAGAAGGACTTCAGACAGGAGAGGAGAGTAGATATATCAAACAACTACGTTTCCTTTTAGGGCATGAAGAGTTGAAACCTAAAGTGCTCGATAGCTTCATAACGACATCTACTGGTGGAAAGATTGAAGTCAAGAAAACACCCGAGATGCTCGAACTCCTTAAGAAGGAACTGGGTCCTGAGGGAAAGAAATCTCTTTCAGCATCTACAATCAAAGATTATATCAAGTGTCCATTACGGTTCTATCTTGGATTTGTTAAACACTTGCAGGAAGATCAGGACGTCAATGAAGGTGTAGACCAGAGAACGTTTGGTGATATTTTGCACCATGCACTCTGTGAACTATACGAAAAGTGTGAAGGAAAGACGGTAGATGCAGGATTGCTCAATCAATATATAGAGAATCCTCAAGGAGAAATAACATCTGCAATTCGCAATGGCTTTAAAGAAGTCATGAAAATTGACAATATTGAAGGTTATAATCTCCTTATTTCCCGAATCCTGGTTCAATATGTTGTCGAAACGCTCAGGCATGATAAGAAACTTGGACCGATCAACTATCTGGCAGGAGAAAAGAAGATAAAATTCCTTTACAAAGTATCAGATGACTTACAAATAAGGATTGTCTGTATTTTTGACCGCTTGGATACATTGATCACTGAGCCTGATGTTTTGCGAGTTGTGGACTACAAGACCGGTAATTCGCAGAATGGAAGTAAACTCAAGATGAATGAAATCGACCAGTTGTTTACTTCTGAGGGTAAAGGTTCGGCTGAAGCATTTCAGGTAATGCTATATTGTCTGATGTTGATGTATGCGACGAAAGATGAACTTGCAAAGCTTCATTTGACTGATATTCCTCAGCATTTGTCTCCACATCTATATTTTGTCAGAGATTTTAATTCGTCAAATAAAATAGATACAAAGCTAACTCTAACGAGAGATAGAAAAGAACAAAGCGTAGATGATTTTGTTCCCCATGCAGAGTTTTTCAAGGATCAGTTCCATAAATTGATCAAAGACATATTTGACATGGACCAACCATTTACACAATGTCAGAAAGATCACCACTGTAAATTCTGTTCTTTCTCATCGTATTGTCAAAGATAAATACAATAACTAATATATTTTTTATGAATTCTCCAAACTTGACAGAAGAGCAATTGACCGAAATGCTCAAAGATCCGGCGAAAAGGAGGGATGCCTTCAGCGCTGTGATCCACAAGTATCAGGAGCAGCTTTACTGGCAAATACGAAAGCTTGTTATCGATCATGAAGATACAAGCGACGTATTACAGAATACGCTTTTGAAAGCATGGCAAGCTTTAGACAACTTCCGAGCGGATTCGAAACTAAGTACATGGCTCTATACAATTGCTCATAACGAATCTATCTCTTTCCTGACCAAACGTCAGAATGAAATGGATATGACCATTGATGATCCTGATGGATATATGATGGATACACAGGAAGCCGACAATTATTTTGATGGCGATGAAGCTCAAAAATTGCTTCTCGAAGCTATTGCCACACTTCCGGCCAAACAGAGGGAAGTATTCAATATGCGCTATTATGACGAACTACCTTATGAAGAGATATCTCTGATTACTGGAACTTCAGTAGGAGCATTGAAGGCAAGTTATCACTTCGCAGTCGAAAAAATTTCAGCTTTTTTAAGAAAAAAAGAGATTGAGTTTTAAACTTTACTAATTTCAAAAAGTCAAAAGAGCATAAAAAATAAACAATATGGCTGAAAATACTATTCACATAGATAAGGATCCTGAGCTTCCTGAGATTTTCCGCGATGCAAAACGCAATCATGGGGGTCAGACTATTCCTATTGACTTCTTTGCTCAATTTGAGAAAAAGATGAATGCAGTCATTGATGCGGACATCCAACTCAAAGAAGCCGAGAAGAAGGTGAAGACACCTCAAATCCAGTGGTATCGTCAGCGCCGCACATGGATGAGTATCGCTGCTAGCTTTGCCTTGATTGTCGTAGTTGGCATTGCCATGCATGTTGATCATATCGGACACAAGTTGCAGAACGTTCAGCAACCAACCCAGTTTGCAAACACACAGAATATCATTGATCTCGATGATCCAGAGCTTGAGTTGCCAGATATGGTAGAAGAAAGCTACCTTGCGACAACCAATGACTATGAATTATATGAGTATTACTGTGGTATCTAACCTTGTAATTATACAGTTATGAAAAGAATTCTGATTTTTACTATTATATCCCTTGTCAATATTGCAGTATTTGCACAACGTAAAAGTCCAAGTTTCGAAGAATTCCAGCAGATGAAACTTGATTATATTGTCAAGGAAATGGGATTGAGCGAAAACGAAATCCAGAAGTTTTCACCAATCTACAAAGAACTGATTAAGGATCGTTCGCAATTATATGGCAAGTATCGTGCTAACGGAAGAATTAAAAGAGCAATACGCAATGGTGAAGCTGTAGCAGACACCACAATGCAGCGAATCTCTCGAGATGATGCACAGTTGCAGATTGAGGATGCACAGCTCGAACAGCAGTATCAGCAGAAGTTCGAGCAGATTCTGACACCACAGCAAGTATGCAAGTGGCGTGATGCAGAACAGAAGTTCCGTACTGATGTAATGCGACGCAGACAAAGATAATTCGAGTTTTTGCAAGAAACAGGTTATTTTTTAACCCTTAATCCTGTTTTTCAATAAAAAAAATATAAAATTTCGACCTGACGTATTGTTTGGGTCGAATTTTTTTTATATCTTTGAAGCGCAAAACTATTATAGTCTTATACTGATATGATTTTAGATTCTTTAGAAAACAGCTCACGCTACGAGTCTCTTAATCCTTATTTTAAGCTTGCTTTCGACTATATCAAGAAAACCGACTGGAATAAGATGGAACCAGGCAAGATCGTACTTGATGGTGAAAATTGCTACATAAATTTTATGGAAGCGACAGGAAAGACTCCTGACATAGCAAAATTCGAAACTCATAAAGCATATTTAGACATTCAGGTCCCAATCAATGTCACAGAGCAAATGGGTTTTATGCCAGCAGAAGATCTGACACAACCAGATGCTCCTTATAACGAAGAGAAGGATTACACATTATTTAGTGACAAAGGTGGAGATCTTCTGACTGTTAAACCAATGTCCTTTACTGTATTCTGGCCTTGGGATGGCCATCAGCCATGTATTGGTGAAGGTACTTGGCGTAAGCTTGTAGTCAAAATCAAATTATAAATTCAGATAACCCACAAATACAAATATACTATGAAGAAAGAAACCAAACCTGTATATCTTCGTTCGTATAACCCAAAGAATCTTAATGAGGTTATAGGTACACATGATCCAGTGATTATTCATAATTGGATGAATGGCCTTAAGGCAAACTCACTCAAAATGTTGCGTGAGAAAGAGTATCTTACTCCATATAGTGATGCAATCCTTGGTCGCTTCAAATATGCGGCTTGGAAGATGCATGAAATCACCAGTGGTAGCGGTACTTTGTCAAATCTTGCAACAGGTTACCTTCACTATGGCCTACATCAATTGAAAGATGGTACATGGATGTTTCGTGAATGGGCTCCAAATGCCACTGAAATGTATATCATCGGTGACATGAATGACTGGAAGGAGCTTCCAGAATACGCTTGCAAGAAGAATGGAAATGAATGGGAACTCCATCTTCCGGCTGATGCCATCAAGCATGAACAGCTTTATAAGCTATCTATTCACTGGGATGGCGGAAAGGGAGAGCGTATTCCTTCATATGCTCGTCGTGTCATCCAGGATGAAAAGACAAAGATATTCTCTGCTCAAGTTTGGGCACCAGCAAAGCCATATCGATTCAAGAATAAAATGTTTAAGCCATCCGTAGATCCATTAATGATCTATGAATGCCATATCGGTATGGGAACAAGTGAGGAGAAGGTAGGCACTTATGATGAATTCCGTCGTAACGTTCTTCCACGTGTTGCTAAACTTGGATATACCGCTATTCAGATCATGGCTATTCAGGAGCATCCATACTACGGAAGCTTTGGATATCATGTTAGTAATTTCTTCGCAGCCAGCTCACGCTTTGGTACTCCAGATGATCTCAAGCACCTCATCGACGATGCACATGGTCGTGGCATTGCAGTGATTATGGACATTGTTCATAGCCACGCTGTAAAGAATGAGGTTGAAGGTCTCGGCAATTTCTGTGGTGATCCTTGTCAGTACTTCCACGGTGGTGGTCGTCGAGAGCACCCACAGTGGGATAGCCTCTGTTTCGACTATGCTCGTCCAGAAGTAATGCACTTCCTTCTGAGCAACTGTAAGTTCTGGCTTGACGAGTATAAGTTCGATGGTTATCGCTTTGACGGTGTTGGTTCGATGCTTTACCTTGATCATCAGGGTGGCGGTGGCAATCTTGCTGACTATTATGGACCAAACTGTGATGGTGAAGCTATCTGCTATCTGACTTTGGCCAATAAGCTCATCCACGAGTTTAATCCAAATGCGATCACCATCGGAGAAGAGGTGAGTGGCATGCCAGGTTTGGCTGAGCCATTCGAAGATGGCGGTATGGGCTTTGACTATCGTCTGCAGATGAATATTCCTGATTATTGGATCAAACTTCTGAAGGAGAAGAAAGACGAAGACTGGAATACTACAGATATTATGTGGCAGCTCTGCGATCACGGTGGAAAGACCATTTCATACGTAGAGAGCCATGATCAGGCGTTGGTAGGAGACAAGACCGTTATCTTCCGTCTCGTTGATGCAGATATGTACTGGCACTTCAAGATCGGAGACGAGAACATGACCGTACATCGTGGCATTGCATTACATAAGATGATCCGTCTTATTACACTTGCAACTATGAATGGTGGTTATCTCAACTTTATGGGTAATGAGTTCGGTCATCCAGAATGGATTGACTTCCCTCGCGAGGGTAATGGATGGAGTCACAAGTATGCACGTCGTCAGTGGGATCTCGTAGACAACGAAGAACTTAATTTCAAGTATCTGAATCGTTGGGATATTGCAGAGAATCATCTGGTACAGTCTGTTCTTCGATTCAACGAAGCTCCTCTTATCCCAATCTGGGACAACCGTGGTGACCATGTCGTAGCCTTCGAGCGACGTCGTCTTCTCTTCGTATTCAACTTCGATGGAGAACGCAGTTATACAGATTACGGCTTCCTCGTTAAGAAGGGTGAGTATAATCTCGTTCTTAATTCTGATGATCCTCAGTTCGGCGGATTCGGCAATGTTTCAGGAGATGCTCCTTATTATACCCAGGACGATCCTGCATACGATGAAGATTGCAAGGGTTGGCTGAAGCTTTATATCCCTGCACGTACCGTTTTGGTATTTAAGCGTAATACTCGTCAGTAATACATATTATATATATAGTATTATCTCCAAGTAATAATTCTTTTGTTTATTGATAAAAAAGTGCCCAGTTAATTAACAATTGGGCACTTTTTATGTTAATTTGGGTTTATTTGATCATTTTTTTCATCAAATTCTTGGTCATGTTAACATTTTAAGTTAATTTTGCAGCGAATTTAACAACAATAACTATATGAAGAAGCAGTCTATTTGGTTTATCAGCATTGCTTTGCTCATCGCCTTGATCGGTATCTTGGTGATGCAGTTCTCTTATCTGCGCGAGATTATCAATACGCGTGAGGAGCAATTCGATGAAGCGGTTAGACGTTCACTATATGCCACACAGCGAGAACTTGAGAGACAGGAGACCTTAAAGTTCCTCGAAGAATACTATACCGCTGATCAACGAAAGTTCATTGAGCAGTTAAGCCATAACTCTACGACACCTTTTGGTTTTGGAGGATCTACTCCTGACTCACTTGCTTTCGGTCAGTTCAGTCTTTCGCCAAAACATGGACATAATACGATTCGCAATATCCAGCGAAACAATCAGGAAATGCTCATGTGGCAATATATCTATCAGCGTGACCTGATGGATGATGTCATTCTCCGAATCATCAACCAGACAAATGACCAACCGGTCATGGAACGTCTTGACGTTGATGAATTGCGAAAGACGTTCGATGAAGAAATGGAGAGCAGAGGATATCATCTTGACTATCGTTTCTGTATTCTCGATCCTGACGGTCTCTGTACTTACAGATCCGTAGGATATAATCAGGAAGATGCTGAGAGCATGGGCAACTATCGTCAGATGCTTTTCCCTAAGACCTCAGTAACACCTGGTGGTCAGATGCCTTCACGAGTAAGTTATCTCATTATTTATTTCCCTGGCAGACGAAGCCTGTTGGTAAATTCGGGCTTACATTTCATGATTCCTTCGTTTATTTTTACAGGTGTCATGATGTTCTTATTCATCTTTGTCATAGTTGTCGTATTCCGTCAGAAGAAGCTTTCTGAGATCAAAAATGACTTCATCAACAACATGACACATGAGTTTAAGACCCCAATCTCAAGTATATCATTGGCATCTCAGATGCTCAACGACCCGGCAATGACCAAATCTCCTGAAATGATCAAACACATTACAGGGGTCATTGCAGATGAGACGAAACGACTTAGATTCCAGGTGGAGAAAGTTCTTCAGATGTCAATGTTCGACCGTCAGAAGACGAATCTCAAACTTCAGGACATTCCGGTCAATGCTGTTATTGACAGTGCATGCAGCACTTTCCGCTTGAAAGTAGAGAAAGCTGGAGGTCAGATCGAAACACATCTCGATGCTGAAGACGATATCTGCATGATTGATGAAATGCATTTCGGCAATGTGATCTTCAATCTCATGGACAATGCATATAAATACTCGAAAGAGGAAGTACCATTGCACCTGACTCTCACAACCAGAAATCTTGGAGAGAAAAAGATCGAGATCCGTGTTAAGGATAATGGCATCGGTATTAAGAAAGAAGATCTGAAACGAATATTCGAAAAGTTCTACCGTGTCCCGACAGGCAACGTGCATAATGTGAAAGGCTTCGGCCTTGGACTTGCCTACGTATGGAAGATCGTCAAGGATCATGGGGGAGACATCAAGGTAGAAAGTGTATTTGGAGAAGGAACAACGTTTATTATCACACTGAACCTTCTCGAAGAATAAGAATAATATTAACACATAAATTTATACGGCTATGATCAATTCACAACCAGAAAAACTTCGCATCCTTTTGTGCGAAGACGATGAGAACCTTGGTATGCTTTTGCGTGAATACGTACAGGCAAAAGGTTATCTTTGTGACCTCTATGGTGACGGCGATGCAGGTTATAAGGCTTATATGAAAGGTCGTTATGATTTCTGTATTCTTGATGTCATGATGCCAAAGAAAGATGGTTTCACCATGGCTCAGGAGATCCGTGCACTCAATGCAGACATTCCTATTATATTCCTTACAGCCAAGTCGCTTAAGGAGGATATCCTCGAAGGTTTCAAGATTGGTGGTGACGACTATATCACCAAGCCATTCTCAATGGAGGAGCTTCTTTTCCGTATCGAAGCAATCCTTCGTCGTGTAAAGGGTAAGAAGGGTAAGGATGTCGTTGCTTATCGTCTTGGCCAGTTTGTATTCGACGTACAGAAGCAGCTTCTCATCCACGAAAGCGAAGGTGAACAGAAGCAGGCAAAGCTCACCACTAAGGAAAGTGACCTTCTCGGCCTTCTCTGTGCTCATGCTAATGAGATCCTCGAGCGCAACTTTGCATTGAAGACCATCTGGATTGATGACAACTATTTCAACGCTCGTTCGATGGATGTATATATTACCAAATTACGTAAGCATCTGAAAGACGATCCAACCATCGAAATTATCAATATTCACGGCAAGGGTTATAAGCTTATTGCTGAGGACATTGCAGTAGAAACCAAGTAAGGTTTTGCCTATTGTAGATTGCAATATATTCATTTATGTGCAGGTTTTTTGCAGAATTTTCTCAAAAAACTTGCACATATTATATATAATCCATACCTTTGCAGTGCAAAAAAATATTAAATATGTTTATTTAAGGTTTAATTTTTATTTATTATTTGTATTATGAACATGGAGATTATTGGCAACAATGCCGGTCTTATTTGGAATGCACTCAACGAGAACAAGTCTATGAACTTCAAGGACCTCAAGAAGGCTACTAAGCTCAAGGAGAAGGAAGTTTACTGCGCACTTGGTTGGCTTGGCCGCGAAGGCAAGATCGCTATCGCTGAGGAGGAGAAGGATCTCGTAATCACCCTTCTGTAATTTTGAAAATTCTATTTATCTGATAAAAAAGAGGCAAATATTTGTTTATTTGCTTCTTTTTCTTGTTTTATTCGTGGATTGTTCGTACATTTGCAGTCAAATAATTAACCAAAAGAATATGAATAGAACTATAATCACCGTAGTAGGAAAGGATACCGTAGGTATCATTGCTGCTGTCTGCACCTATCTCGCAGATAAAAATGTAAATATTCTCGATATCAGTCAGACCATCGTTCAGGAGTATTTCAATATGATGATGATCGTCGATATCAAGAACTGTACAGTAGCATTCGATGAGCTTCGTGACGCCTTGAATCAGATTGGTGAGGATAAAGGTGTGCAGATCAAATGCCAGAAAGAAGAGATTTTTGACAAGATGCACAGAATATAATTATGATTAATATTTCAGAGGTCCTTGAGACCAATAAAATGATAGAGCAGGAGAACCTCGACGTGAGAACTATCACGATGGGTATCTCTCTGTTAGACTGTGCGACAGACAGCGTACAGCAGACTTGCCAGAACATTTACCAGAAGATCCTGCGCTATGCAAGTAACCTGGTACGTACTGGCGAGGACATCTCCAGGGAATATGGCATTCCTATTGTAAATAAGCGTATTTCCATCACACCAGCTGCTATTGTAGGCTCAAGCTGTTGCAAGACTCCACAGGACTTTGTGCAGATTGCCAAGACGCTCGACAAAGCGGCACATGAAGTAGGAGTGAACTTCATCGGAGGCTATAGTGCTACTGTTCAGAAGGGTATGACCAAAGCGGACGAACTGCTGATCCGTTCAATCCCTCAGGCCATGAAGGAGACAGAACTTATCTGTTCGTCGGTCAACGTAGGTAGTACCAAGACCGGCATTAATATGGATGCTGTACGTCTGATGGGAGATATCATTAAGCAGACCGCTGAAGCAACTAAAGATAAGGATTCTTTAGGTTGTGCCAAGTTGGTAGTTCTTTGCAATGCACCAGACGATAATCCATTCATGGCAGGTGCATTCCATGGCGTGAGCGAAGCTGAAGCCATCATCAACGTAGGTGTATCTGGTCCTGGCGTTGTGAAGTATGTCCTTGAGAATTTGCCAGAAGGGACTAATTTCGAAGTCCTTTGTGAGACTATCAAGAAAACTGCATTCAAGATTACACGTGTTGGTCAACTTGTAGCACAGGAGGCTAGTCGTCGACTCGGCATTCCTTTCGGAATCATCGACCTCTCATTAGCTCCTACACCAGCAGTTGGTGACTCGGTAGCTGACATCCTTCAAGCCATCGGATTGGAAAGAACGGGTGCTCCAGGTACTACTGCGGCTTTGGCACTCCTCAATGATCAGGTAAAGAAAGGTGGTGTTATGGCCAGCTCTTATGTGGGTGGTCTCTCTGGTGCTTTCATTCCTGTTTCTGAGGATCAGGGTATGATCGATGCAGTGCTAGACGGTGCACTTACCATTGAGAAGCTCGAGGCTATGACTTGTGTATGCTCTGTAGGTCTTGATATGATTGCCATCCCAGGAGATACACCGGCAACGACCATAGCAGGCATCATTGCAGACGAATCAGCCATCGGTATGGTCAATCAGAAGACAACTGCAGTCCGTGTCATCCCTGTCATCGGAAAGAAAGTAGGAGAGAACGTAGAGTTCGGTGGCTTGCTTGGTCATGCACCTATCATGCCTGTCAATAAATTTGATTGCAGCGTCTTTGTTAATCGTGGGGGTCGTATTCCAGCACCTATCCACTCATTTAAGAATTAATTTACTCTACTATATAATATTAATGAAGTTAACATCAGATACGCGATGTTAACTTCATTTGTCTATAATACTGACATCGTGTACGTGATGTCAAATATTGCTACTTTATATTTCAACATCATGTACGTAATGTCAAATTTTCATACCTTGAATTTCAACATCGTGTACGTGTTGTTGAAATCTACACATTGAAATTTCACCACTAGGTACGCAATGTTGAAATTAAAGACTTATTCTTTTGACATAACGTACCAAATGTCAAATTCATAAAAAAATAGCTGTGACTTAATAATCACAGCTATCTTTTTTATTTTGTAAAGTATTATTACATACGCTCTGGAACCTCAATGCCAAGGAGCTTCATAGCAGTCTTAATTACTCGAGCTACGCAAGCTGAAAGAACGAGACGGAACTGACGCTTGTCAGCATTCTCTTCCTTGAGGATTGAAGTATCATGATAGAACTGGTTATACTCCTTAGCGAGATCGTAAGTATAATTAGCAATCTGAGCAGGAGAATACTCCTTACCAGCACGGAGAACTACACCTTCGAAATCAACGAGCTTCTGGATCAAGGTCTGTTCCTTCTCGCTGATCTCAACCTCATTGTTGATGGTGAGTTCCTGATCAGCAGCCTTGCGGAGCAATGACTTGATACGAGCGTGAGTATACTGGATGAATGGACCGGTATTACCGTTGAAATCAATAGACTCTGCAGGATTAAATACCATATTATTGATTGGA
>JAZUIL010000084.1:0-3283 GCA_045642245.1 Bacteroidales bacterium | reverse complement strand
ATCTGAGAGAGGATCATCAGTACGAGGCCCATGATGAGGAACATCTCGTTGGCCGATGATGCGAAAATGATATCGTACAGGGCGATGTGGAGGTTCGAGATGAAGTATTGATAGAGCAAGTATCCGCAAAGGAGGTCGAATAAATAGATGACTGCTAGGAGAATACCGATCTTTTCGATGCTCTTCGATACTTTGCTGACAAAGACTTCGCCGCGACGGATACTGAGGACTAGTTTGATGATGATGACGAGCAACCAGGCATAAAGCAGGAAGGCCACTGTCCAGATAAAGCCTACAATGTAGCTCATCGTGGAGTCGGCTTTGTCCATCGGGATGCTTACTTTCACCTTCTGCATCTCTATCTTATAGACATCTGCTTCGGCTTGTGTGGGATACTTTTTATAGCGCGAAAGTAGGACCTTGTCTTGTGGAAAACGCTGTGCGCGTACATAACAATCAAGGTCGTATGTGGGGTAGAATGTGGCGTGCCATCCACCGTCAATGCTGTCAACGACGCCAAATTCCTTGGGGAGATCTTCTAGCGAAAGTACACACTCCTCATCGTCAATGCGGTAACTAGTGGTCTTGTTGTAGTGGAAAGTGCTAGTGAGCATCAGAGTGATGAGTGCCATGATGAGCAGTGAGCTGTAGATTTTGATTTTCTTGTTCATAATGTTTAGTTTTTATGGGTTAATAATGCTTGTGTCTTTGTCATAATAATTATTGTTTTCGGCGCAATAATTATCGTTTTTCGATGTGCAAAAGTATTTCTAATTCCTCAATGATACAAATAAAAACATAAAAATATTATCGAAAAACGATAATTATTATATGAAATAGGGGAAATGTAATGTTGAATTGTCAAAAAGAATATTTGGATTATTAAATTAGCTAGCGAATTGGAAAACATTTTTTAAGAGAACACTTTTGTAATGTCGCAAATATTTATCATTACCTAGGATATCGTTATCAGTATGAAGGTGGCAGATTGCCACGGAGAAGAGCCTGTAGTGCGATAAATCCTTCTTTTCTTGCTCCTAATTGATCTTTTTTCCTGCATTATTTCGGAAAAATCAAAAATTACACTATCTTTGTGACCTCAATTCAGTGATGAATAGGGTGTCAAAACGTACTTTTTTACGCCTTAAATAAAGAAAGAATATGGAAAGCAAGACATTTATCTCTGCTGATAGTCAGGAATGGGAGGTTTTCGGACCTGGCTTGGAACGAAAGATCTTAGGATATTCGGATGACCTGATGGTCGTACGTGTCAAATTTGTCAAAGATGGCTTAGCTGCTATGCATGCTCATCCACACACCCAGTCCTCTTACATTGCCAGCGGCAAATACGAGTTTACTGTCGATGGAGAGATGCGTGTTGTATCAGAAGGTGATGGCATCCTGATCAAGCCGAATCAGCAGCATGCTTGCCGTTGCCTTGAACCAGGTATTGTAATCGATACTTTTTCACCAGCCCGAGAGGACTTCCTTAGGAAATAATGATGAACAAACAGCTTATCATCTGGATAGGAGCACTCGTCGTAGGTGCTATCCTTGGTTATCTTGGTATTGCGTGGCTCAATGGAATGTTCGATTTCATTGCCACGGTCTATACCCGTCTCTTTCAGTTCGTGGCAGTTCCGACCATTGCGTTGGCAGTCATCACGACCCTGTCTTCTTTAGGTGCGCAGAAAGAAACTGGCAGAATTTTTCGCCATACACTCACCTTCACTTTGCTCACCACTTTTGCCTCGGCCATTGTCGGCTTGTTGCTTTATGTGGCTATTGCTCCAGGCAATCTTCCTGCCGAAATCGTAAGCAAAGGCCAGGTCGATGTTCCTGCTAATTTGGAGGAACTGAGTTATTATGACCATATCTTGAGTGTCATCCCGAACAACATCATCGCACCTTTCGCTGCCGGTAATGTACTTAGCATCCTGCTGATTGCCTTTGCAGTTGGCTTAGCATTGGCCAAGATGCCAGATACTGAGAATAAAACAACGTTGGTCAAAGGTATCTTTGGCCTTCAGGAGTTGCTGTTCACGTTGATCAAGGCGCTCATCTGGGCTCTCCCGTTGGGTATTGTGGCTTTTGCTGCACAATTGTCTGCGCAGATCGAAGCGGGTGTAATCGTCGGTTCATTAGGTAAATATGTGGCTGTAATTCTGGGAGGTAACTGCATACAATTCTTCATTGTACTGCCGTTGTTCCTGATGGCTAGTGGCCTGAATCCCTGGAAGGTTTTCCGCGCCATGAGTCCTTCCGTCCTGATGGCACTTTTTACCAAGAGTTCGGCTGCTACACTCCCAGTGACCATGCAGTCGGCTGAGCAGCGATTAGGGGCTTCGGGCAAGGTTTCAAAGTTCGTCCTTCCGATCTGTACCACCATCAATATGAATGGTTGTGCAGCATTCATCCTCGTTACTTCACTCTTCCTGATGCAGAATGGTGGTACGGTCATCGACTTCCCGACCATGTTCCTCTGGTTATTCATCGCCGTGTTCTCGGCCATCGGCAATGCAGGCGTCCCAATGGGATGTTACTTCCTGACACTTTCGCTCATGGCTGGACAAGGCGCTCCGATAGGAATCATGGGTATCATCCTTCCAATCTTCACCATCATTGACATGATTGAGACGGCTGAGAATGTCTGGAGTGATTCGTGTGTTTGTGCCATTGTCAATAAGAAAATGAATCGATAATCATTTATCAATCATATTATATATATGCGTAAAATCTTTTTATCTTTAGGATTGCTGACCGCGCTCTGTGCTAGCGCTCAGAGCGTTAGAACATATACTACGACCGAGAATTCGTCTTGGAAAAAAGGAAAGACTTCCCTCTCAACCAAGGCCGAAGGAGCTACTCTTTATTCGCTCAACGGCGAAGAACATGGTATGCCATTCGTGGCGTGGGGTACCTGTTTCAATGAACTCGATCTGGATGCTTATCAGATGCTTGAACCTAAGCAGCAGAACGAAATCATGCGCAATCTGTTCTCCCCGGAGGGAGATCTGCATTTCTCTCGTGGCCGTCTCTCAATGAATGCTAATGACTATGCCCGTGAGTGGTATTCTTGTTCTGAGGTCGATGGCGACTTCGAACTCCGCTATTTCAACATTGAGCATGATAAGGAGAATATCATCCGTCTGATTAAGGCTGCACAGGTTTATAATAACAACATGGAGTTTTTCATGTCCCCTTGGAGTCCTCCGACCTGGATGAAGATTAACCATGACTACTGTGTCCTTAGTAGCCCGTATAATACACAGGATCCAAAGAA
>JAZUIL010000083.1:0-2620 GCA_045642245.1 Bacteroidales bacterium | reverse complement strand
TCCCACAGGCCTTGAGGCGCGTCGGTCTCAAAGTCTGCCATTCGGTCGTGAATGTCTTTCAGCCAGTCTTTTTTCATTTTCTGAAGTCTTTACTATTTCTGAATTGGGTTATCTTCTCTGCCAGCATAGCTTTGGCGTGATGCAGTTGCGATGCGGACGAACTCTCTTTAATGCCAAGTATATCAGCGATCTCGCGATGACTTTTCTCTTCGATGACGTAGAGGTTGAACACCGTGCGATAGCCATCGGGGAGCGATCGGATCAGCTGATAGATCACATCGGTCGGAACGCCTTCCGTGTCGGGATCATCGTTCGGAATATCCAGTTCCTTATCGCTCAATTCGGTCAGTTCCAGCCGTTGGTTCTGCTTCAGCCATTTCAGCGATTCGTTCAAGACGATGCGGCTCATCCAAGCCTTCAGCGAGCCTTCTCCCTGATAAGCAAATGTATCGATGGTGCTGAATATCTTTAGGAATGATTCCTGCAGCACATCCTTGATATCCTCGTCGTTGCTGATGTATCTCGAACAGACAGCAGAGAGGTACCTGATGTACCTTTTGTACACCAGATACCTTGCCTCTGCATCGCCTTTCTTTATCTGGCGAAGCAGTTCTTTCTCGCTGTTGTTTGTGAGATTCATCCTCGATTCGGACGGGGAGTTAAGGATTGGTTACTTAATGCTCTGATTATATGCGTTGGCACCTGCAAGGCTGCTGCGGGTGTCCATAGGTTTCGACTTCATATCGAACTCTATCTTCTTCGAGCCGCTGAAGGAGTTCCAGCGAAGGGTAAGTTTCACTTTGTCTGATGCTGCATCCTTCAAAACCTCACGCAGATTGAAGGCAATCAACGCGTCACCCCAGTTGCCATAGGTGTCACCCTTGGCATCGTGGCGCAATTCGATTTCGAATGGATTCTCAGGATTGACGCCGGTCAGCAGATTGAGATAATGCACCTTGCCTGGATATCCCCAACGGGTGCGGACACGGAGCGTCAAATAGCCGTCTTCAGCCACCGTTACCCAGTCGTTCACAATCTCCACAGGATCATTGCCATAGGTCGCATTATTCTTGTCGCCTAGTGAAGGGACGGTCATCTTGGTGCGGATGCTGTCCATCCAGTTGATGTGCACCTTCTGCATACCCGTCTTCTTCTCTTGGATATCATAGTTGACCAATGCTCGCACCTCCTTGTCTCCGTAAGGCGACTTGGTCATGTTGGCTGGCTCCAGACGGGTAGAGTCATCGAGCTGCAGAATAAACGAATCGGCTGTCGGCTTTACGGTCACCAATGCCGTTGGACGGAAAGAAACTTCATCCTTGTTGTCGTCAAGACATGAGGTGAATGCTGCGCTCAGCGCCAAAAGGAAAATTGAAATCTTTGTTGTCAGTTTTTTGTTCATAATGATTAATGTATTTGAATTTGTTGTCTGCCCATTAAATCACAAAGAACGCAAAACCTTGCATGAGATGCAATTTATTTAAGAACTTTTAAGGATTTTCTCAAATCATCGGGATGAAGGAGGTGGTTTCTTCAAAAAAAATAAATTTTATGTCTCAAATACTTGGCCTCCCAATTTTTTTTACTATCTTTGTCCCCAAAAATATATATCATGAAACGATTATCCCTTATTACAACTCTGATTCTTCTCTTTATTTGTGAGATCTGTTTCGCGCAAGGATTCCGTAATCCTGTCTTACCAGGCTTTCACGCGGATCCAAGCGTCTGCCGTGCGGGTGATGATTTCTATCTGGTCAATAGTACCTTTCAGTATTTTCCTGGAGTGCCAGTCTTTCATAGCAAAGACCTTATCCACTGGGAACAGATAGGCAACTGTCTCACACGACCTTCACAGCTCGATCTGTCTGGCTTGTATGAGCAGAAGAATCCTGAGTTGGGATGGACTAATGGAGGTATCTATGCCACGACGATCCGCCATCATAACGGCCGTTTTTACATGGTGACGACCGTCTTCCCTTCACGCCGCCATTTCTACGTATGGACGGATGATCCTGCTGGAGAATGGTCAGATCCGATTGTCATTGACTTTGCCATTGGTTCATGTGACCCTACCTTATATTTTGAGGGTGATAAGTGCTATTTCCTATGGAAGGAAGGTGACATCAAGATCTGTGAGATTGACGTCGAGACAGGTAAGCAGCTCGGAGAGATCCATCACCTCGGCACAGGCTTAGGTGGCCGATATCCTGAAGGTCCACATATATATAAGAAGGATGGCTTTTATTATATGATGCTGGCTGAGGGAGGTACAGAACATGGTCATCAGGTCAATATCCTGCGAAGTCGTTCACTTTTCGGACCTTACGAGCCAAATCGAGCTAACCCAATTCTTTCGCATTTCAGCATGGCCATGCAAGATAGTCCTATACAAGGTCTGGGACATGCTGACCTGGTTCAGGCTCCTGACTCTTCGTGGTGGATGATCTGTCTCGGCTATCGCACCAGTGGCTATCTGCTGCATGTGATGGGTCGTGAAACGATGTTGGCTCCCGTACGTTGGGATGAAAACGCCTGGCCTGTGGTCAATGGCAGCGGAACACTCAGTGTGGAGATGAAATGCAAAACTTTGCCTCAAGTGCCTATAAAAGAAGATCCTACA
>JAZUIL010000082.1:0-6620 GCA_045642245.1 Bacteroidales bacterium | reverse complement strand
TCATATCACCGAAGCCATGACGCTGAGTTGGCAGGAAGAGCATATCGAAACGCTTACCTGCACGGATCAGGTTGTTGATTACGCGTACGGTATTTGCTGGATGAACGTTGTTATCAATGTCTCCATGAACGATGAGGAGACGGCCCTGCAATTTAGAAGCAAGCTCCTGGTTATTAGCAATGCTATAAATAAATGTAGTATCACCTTCTGCGGTGATTTCTTCACGTACGCCGTGGTGCTTCTCACTCCACCAGCGGTTATAGATAGCATTATCGTGGTTACCTGCGCAAGACACGCCAACCTTGAAGAAATCAGGATACTGGCACATTGCAGCAAATGTCATGAAACCGCCACCAGAATGGCCATGGATACCTACACGATTCACATCGATATAAGAATAACGGCTGGCAAGCTGTTCGATAGCATACTTATGATCAGCCAACGGATAGTCACGCATATTACCATAACCATAATTGTGATACCACTTGCTACGCCAAGGATGACCGCCACGCTGACCCACTGAAATTACGATGAAACCAGCCTGAGCCAGACGGTCGGTACGAGGATTCATGTTCTTCCAAGGATAATAGGTAGCCTCTACCTGTGGACCTGGATAGACATAGTCGATGATCGGATAAACCTTGGTACTCTCGAAGTCATAAGGCTTATACATACATCCCCAAAGATCGGTCACGCCATCACCAGCCTTGACCTTGAAGATCTCAGGGAACTTATAACCTGCAGCAATGAGCTGACTGAGATCAGCCTTCTCAAGCGTCATGATCTTGTTACCCTGTGCATCACGAAGCTCGGTGACAGGAGCACAATCAGAACGGCTATAGTTATCAATGAAATAACCTGCATTGTAGGTCATTACTGGCTCGTGGAAGAAGTTCTTCTCATCGAGCTGCTTCAGGCCAGAGCCGTCAAGATTACAGCGGTAGAGATGCATGTAGTAAGGATTCTCTCCCTCATTGCGACCACTAGCAGTGAAGTAAACTACGCGGTTCTTATTGTCGAGACGTACGATCTGCTCAACGTGCCATGGGCCCTTTGTGATACGGTTCTTGAGCTTACCATCCTCGGTGTAGAGGTAAAGATGTCCCCATCCGTCACGCTCACTCCAATGGATAATCTCTTTACCCTCATTAGGACTGAGTACATTGATGAAGTCGATATAGGTATTGAGACGCTCTTCGATCACTGGCACCAATGTATCCTGACCGATGGTATAAGAACAGATGTCTACACGCTTGAGGTCACGGCTGGTACGAGAGATGTAAAAGCGCTTGCTGTCACCCGTCCAGACAGGAGCCGGACGATAACCACGTGTCACGTCGCCTGAATTGCTCTCTGCAGTCTGAATATCAAGTGTCTGATCCTTAAATGCAGCTGTATTAACCTCTTTACGCTTACCTGTCTCTGTATCGAAAACATAAAGATGTTCTATCGGATTCTCCTTCTCTCCAGGCATCTGATACTTGTAGGTCTCGAGAGTTGGACGTGGCTTAGCCATTGAGTTGACTACCCAGATATCCTTCACCATGCGATTATCAGAGAGAAGTACTGCAAAATGCTTAGAATCCGGTGAGAATGTCAAGCCATAAACGCCGCGACGTTTGCCATTGCAGATAGTATCCGTATTGAGGATATTACGAGGCATACCATAACCGAAATGCTCTATGCCATCGGTGGTAATCTGAATCTCAGTAATAGTACTATCTTTCTCATCCTTACGAAGTTTCTGATAATCTTCCATTGACATCTTCCAGAGGTTAAGATCCTTGGCATAGATCACCGTCTTTCCATCCGGAGAGACAGAACCCCAATCCAAACGCTTGAGGGGTTTCTCGTCTTCGGTAAGACGGGTCAAAGTGCGACTAGAAACATCATAACGGAAATAGACAGTCTCCTTCTCAGTACCCTTCTTCTTTCCTTCGCTCTTCTTGTTCTGTGAAGATCTTACTTCGAAAGTGAAAGTCTTCTCATCTACCGCCTGCAGGTTCTGGATAGGGAGATGCTGAGCATCATAAGGATCATGCATCTCTTCTGAGAGACGAGCCGCAAGGTCTACATTGTCAAAAAGTTCACGCTTCTGACGAGTAGCAGGATCTACTACATACCAATGTTCACCCTCGCTGGTCTTGTAATTATACCAGAAAGTATTACCCGAAGGCATCCAATGAGGAGTGACGCTGGTGGTAAACACCATCGACTGCAGTTTGTCGAGTGTAAACTTCTCGCACTGCAGATACTCTGGCAGACGATCATCTGCCGTAGCTGGCTGTCCGACAAAAGGCAGGAGAGCCAAAGCAAAAAGGCCTAATTTAGGCAAGAAATTATGATTCATTGTGAAAAATTATATTATGAATTACGCCACAAAGATAAGCAAAATTCTCATAAAACGCACATTTTACATCCTCTTTTCACAATTTACCCTGTTTTTATGTCAAAAAACATAGAAAATAGATCACGGGCGTGAAAAACTACTCAGGAAATCCGGAATAGACTTTCACGCCCGTGAATTGTACTTTTTATCTTTCATGACGGCTCTTCACCGTCAAGAAAAGTCATTTGTCATAAAGTCAATTATACTTCATCTTCAGCATAGCCATATGCAGCACATGCTACGCTGTCGTAAGAGAAGAGTTCCTCATCCTTGAAGAAACGCTTGATCTCTGCAACTGCAGTATCAGGACCGTCACTTGCATGAACGATATTCATCTGACCGCTCATAGAGTAATCGCCACGGATGGTACCAGGAAGAGCCTTACGGCCATTGGTAGCACCTGCCATGAGACGAACTACCTCGATAGCGTTGACACCCTCCCAACAGCAAACGATTACTGGGGTAGCCATCATGCTACGCTTGAGGCCTGGGAAGAATGGACGGTCAACGAGATGTGCATAGTGTTCTGCAAGAATAGCATCATTGAGCTGCATCATCTTCATGCCGACAAGCTTAAGGCCTTTCTTCTCAAAACGATTCAATACTTCGCCAATAAGACCACGCTGTATGGTACAAGGCTTAAGGATTACAAAAGTTCTTTCCATAGTGTTTTTTATTTTTAAGGGTTGTTTTCAACGCTGCAAAGATATGAAATTATTTTTGAAATTGCAAAGGGGAGTTTCACAAATCAGCAAAAAAAGTTTAATCGGGCAATTTTCAAGGCAAAAAGAAGCGTGTTTTTTTGTCTATTCAATATATAATATGTATATTTGCGCGCGTTTTTGATTTTCGCAAGCGCGCGGCATGTGTGTCGCAGTACAAGAATTTATATAAAACAACATATCGATTATGAACATTTCTTACAAGTGGCTGAAAGATTATCTGAAGTTCGACCTCTCTCCTGAGCAGACTTCAGCAGCCCTTACTTCTATTGGCCTCGAGACCGAAGGCGTCGAAGAGATCGAAACCATCCGTGGTGGTCTGAAAGGTCTGGTAGTAGGTTATGTATTGACCTGCGAAGCTCATCCAGACTCTGACCACATGCACGTTACAACTGTCGATCTTGGAACCGCAGAATGGGTCAAGGAGGCTTATGGCACCAACTGCGAGATTACAGCAGATGGTCATGTCGTGGCTCAGATCGTCTGTGGCGCGCCAAATGTAGCAGCCGGTCAGAAAGTCATCGTAGCAACCCTCGGCACCGTACTTTATGACGGAGACCAGAGTTTCACCATCAAGAAGGCTAAGCTCCGTGGCATCAACTCTAACGGTATGATCTGCGCAGAGGACGAGATCGGCATTGGCAACGACCATGCAGGTATCATCGTTCTTCCTGAGGATACTCCTCTTGGCATTCCTGCTGCAGAGTATTACAAGGTAGAGAGTGATTATGTCATTGCCGTAGACATCACCCCTAACCGTGTTGATGCAGCCAGCCATTTCGGTGTGGCTCGCGACCTCAACGCTTATCTCGGTGCACACGACTTGCCAGGCGAGCTCACCAAGCCTAGCATTGCAAACTTTGATACCGTATTGGCAGCAGACAAACTTATTTCTAAGACTCTGCAGTCACCTTTCACTCCTATCAAGATTAAGGTTGAGAATGCAGAGGCTTGTCCTCGTTACTCTGGTATCACCATCAGCGGCGTAACTGTACGAGAGTCTCCAGAATGGCTCAAGAACCGTCTCCAGGCTATCGGCCTCCGCCCTATCAACAATATCGTCGATATCACCAACTTCATCCTGCACGAGACTGCTGTACCAATGCACACCTTCGATGCAGACAAGATCAAGGGTGGCCAGATCATCGTAAAGACTTGTCCTGAGGATACCAAGTTCATTACTCTTGACGGCAACGAACACAAACTCTCAGAGCGTGATCTCATGATCTGCGATGCAGAGGAGCCAATGTGTATTGCTGGTGTATTCGGTGGACTTGAGTCAGGTACTACTACTGAGACCAAGAACATCTTCCTCGAGTGTGCATATTTCCATCCAACCTGGGTACGCAAGACCGCTCGTCGTCAGCAGCTCTCTACCGACGCTTCATTCCGTTATGAGCGTGGTGTAGACATTGACAACATTCCTTACGCTTTGCGCCGTGCAGCTCTCCTCGTCAAGGAGTTGGCTGGTGGCACCATCGTTGGTGATATCGTAGAGGAGTATCCTGTCAAGAATCAGCCAGCTGTCGTTGACCTCACTTACAAGCGTGTCAATGGTCTTTCTGGTATCGAGATTCCTGTAGAACGCGTAAAGCAGATCCTTGGCTTGCTCGAAATGGAGATCCTCGAGGAGAATGCTGAGGGTGTAAAGATCCAGATTCCAGCATACCGCGTGGATGTAACTCGTGACTGTGACGTCATCGAGGATATCCTCCGCATTTATGGCTATGATCGTGTAGAGCTTCCACAGAGCGTACGTACCTGCTCTGTACAGAAGAGCGCAGCAGACATCAGCAACCGTCTGCAGCAGATCATCAGCGAGCAGCTCACCGGTGCTGGTTACAGCGAGATCCTCTGTAACTCTCTCACCGCTGAAGCTTTCTATGATGGTCTTGAGACCTATCCTTCTGAGAATCTTGTTCGCGTGATGAATCCACTCTCAAGTGACCTCAACGTACTCCGCCAGACATTGCTTTTCGGCGGTTTGCAGAGTATCATCCGCAACATCAATTATAAGAATCAGAGCTGTCGCTTCTATGAGTTCGGTAACACAGAACACTATAATGCAGCAAAGCAGGCTGTTGTCAACCTTCAGGTAATGGATGGTGAGAAGTCTGCACTCGAAGTACAGCAGGAAGGCCGCGGTATTATCGGTTACAGTGAGGAGGCTCATCTCGGTCTCTGGATGACAGGTAACCGTAATCAGGGTTCATGGGCAGCTGCTGACAGCAAGGCTACCATCTACGAACTTAAGGCTGCAGTACTCAACATCCTGAAGCGTCTCGGTCTGGAGCAGCAAGGATTGAAGCAGCGTCAGTTCCACAGCGATATCTATGCAGTAGGTCTCGAGCTTACCAACATGAAGGGTAAGGTACTGGCAACTCTCGGCATCGTAAGCAATAAGATCCTTTCTAAGTTCGACATCCAGCAGGAGGTTTACTATGCAGATCTCAACTGGAAGGCGCTTATGAAGGATGCTGCTAAGGTAAGCGTACAGCAGCAGGAGATCTCTAAGTTCCCTCCTGTGAAGCGCGACCTCGCACTCCTCGTCGACAACACCGTACAGTTCGCTGAGATCGAGAAGATGTGCTTTGACAACGAGAAGAAGCTCCTCAAGAGCGTCACACTCTTCGACGTCTATGAAGGCAAGAACCTCCCTGTCGGCAAGAAGTCATACGCTATCTCACTCATCCTCCAGGATCCTGAGAAGACTTTGAATGATAAGGCCATCGAGAATACGATGAACAGAATCATCAAGGCGTTCGAGGAGAAGATGGGAGCAACGCTGCGATAAAGAGGACCCTCCCCCAGCCCCTCCACAAGGGAGGGGAGTAAATGGCAATGCTATTCGCCGCGGACAGGGAGGATCTCTTTGAAAGAAATAATAAAATAATATATATAAACAATTACTTTTCCGGAACGAACCTCTAAGTGTGGTAATCACTCCCCTCCCTTGTGGAGGGGTCGGGGGAGGGTCCGGGTTCAATTATTACTATGGGAAGAGCTTTTGAATACCGTAAAGCGCGTATCATGGCGCGCAACAGCAAGAACAGTAAAGCATTTTCAAAATTCAGTAAGGAAATTACGATGAGCGCTAAGGCTAGTGGTCCAGATCCAGATACCAACAGCCGTCTTCGTACTCTCATCGCATCAGCTAAGTCGGCTGGTATGCCTAAGGATACCATCGACCGCGCTATCAAGAAGGCAACTGATAAGCATACCAGCGATTACAAGGAGTTGACCTACGAAGGCTACGGCCCATTCGGCATCGCTATCTTCGTAGAGGCTGCAACCGACAACAATACCCGTACCGTGGCTAACGTACGTTCTTACTTCACCAAGTATGGCGGTACCCTCGGCACCTCTGGTTCTCTCTCATTCCTCTTTACCCGCAAGGCTGTCTTCACCGTCAAGAACAAGGAAGGTGTTGACATGGAGGAGCTCGAGTTGGAGCTCATCGACTTCGGCGTAGAGGAGATCAACCTCGACGAGGAGGAGAACACCCTCAC
>JAZUIL010000081.1:0-3639 GCA_045642245.1 Bacteroidales bacterium | reverse complement strand
GCCGTTGGTGAACCGCCTCGCTGCAGATGACCAAGAATAGAACAGCGAACGTCATAATCTGGAAATTCTTCAGTCATCTTTCGCGACAGGCCTAAAGCGCCGCCGTTCGGATCCTTACTTTCGGTGACGATGACAAGAGCAGAGGATTTGGACTTTCTGAATCCGTTTGCCACCAGTTCCTTCAGCTGCTCATATTGAGGCTTCTCTTCAGGAATAATTACATCTTCGCAACCGGTTGCAATGGCACTATTGAGGGCCAGGAAACCTGCATCGCGCCCCATGACTTCAATGATGAACAGACGTGCATGACTCGTTGCCGTATCGCGGATCTTGTCGACACAATCCATGATGGTGTTCATGGCAGTATCATAGCCGATGGTGGAATCGGTTCCTGCCAGGTCATTATCGATGGTTCCTGGCAAGCCGACAATAGGCACGTCAAATTCCTTGCTGAATATGGTGGCACCAGTGATAGAGCCATCACCACCGATCACGACTAACGAGTCGATGCCATGCTTCTGCATGTTCTCGTAAGCTCTCCTACGTCCTTCTTCTGTCTTAAAATCCATGGAACGGGCAGTCTTCAGTATCGTACCGCCTCGTGATATGATATTGCTGACATTCGACGTGTCGAACTCTGATATACAATCTTCAATAAGGCCTTGATAGCCACGACGTATGCCGAAAACTTTCAAACCCGCATAGATAGCACTACGAGTCACGGCTCTGATGGCCGCATTCATTCCTGGAGCATCACCTCCTGAAGTAAGGATTCCAACTGACGTTATTTCTGACATAATTGTATAACTTTTCTATTAATCATTCTTCAATATCTGCCCACATGACAGGCTTTCGGATACGAAGCACAGATTGTGGGTGCGATGGGATAATAGCCTCAGGTTCTTCTGTTTCCATAATAGACGCTGTCTTGCGGCTCTGGCTATACGCCTCTTCAATCGCAAACATTGCCTTGACTTCTGGCAAACCATCCCTTTCAGATAGCTGTACGTCGTTCCGATTATACCTAAGCTTCTGGAAGAACTTCTTGTCAGGAGCAAAGAAAGAGTATTTACTTACTGTCTGGAGATAAACGCCATCTTCGGTCACATCGTTGCGCTCATGCTTCTCGATACGATCAAGCGTCGTGTATGGCTGCACGTACTCCGACAATACGAAATTCTTCTCCTCGTTGTATTTCAGAATGCTGAATCCTTTATCTCCTACAATGGCTAAATTTTTGACGTTAAAAAGTCGATGATCCTTTATTGCCCGAACAGCAAAAAACAAGCTTCCAAATATGGCAATACCCAGTATCAGCTTTACAAGTGGTTGGTCATATTCACTAAAGAAATTAAGTCCATTACTAGCAACGATACCAATGCAAACACAGACACATAACAACGCAAGCAGATGATTCATCACACGGTGACGGGAACCATTCCAAAGGTAACGCCCCTTCTCGACTCCTATAGAATCGGGAGCGATCATGTTTTCAAGTGACATCATAAGACTCTGAAAAATATAGATACCTTAAAATAAAAACTAAAAGCACAATAAATTATCTTTTCGTGGTGCAAAAGTATAGCATTTCTTTCAAATAACCAAACAAACGTAAAAAATAATCATAAAAAAGATGTCATTTTGCTTTAAAATGCAATTTTTAAATATCATTATGTTTAGATTTACTTTTATTTTAAAGCATTTTGTTTGAGAAATTATATTTTATCGAACAAAAATTTGCATTCATTAACGAATCTCTATATCTTTGCACCACTAACAGAAGAAACACACGACGCCATGGCGTCATAGAGACTTAATATATATAATAGGTGTTAAAAATAAAGGTATTTTGTTATGACTTATCCAATAATGACAGCCGAGGAAGCAGCTCGTCTTATCAAGAATAATGACACGGTAGGCATCGGTGGATTCTCGTCAGTCGGTGTCCCTAAGGTGGTTCCTGCAGCGCTTGCCAAATATGCAATCGACGAGCATGAGGCCGGTCGTGCATTTCAGGTCGGACTTGTGACAGGTGGAGCCACAGGTCCATCCATCGACACTGATCTGACTCTGGCACATGCAGTTAAGTTCCGCACCCCTTTTCAGAGCAACAAGGACATGCGAGGAGCCATCAACTCCGGTGAGGTGCAGTATTTCGACTGTCATCTTTCAATGATAGGCCAGGATGTACATTACGGTTTCCTCGGCAAAATCGACGTCGCCATTGTCGAGGCTTCAGAGATTCTACCTGATGGCAACCTGATCTTATCCACTTCGGTAGGTATCACACCCACATTGCTCAAGATGGCCGATTACGTCATCGTCGAACTGAACTCGGCTCATGCCGGCAAGCTTACTGGCATGCACGATATCTATGTCCCAGAAATGCCACCCTATCGTAAGCCGTTCATGATCACAACTCCAGGTGACCGCATTGGCTCTATCTATGCAGAGGTCAACCCGAAAAAGATTATTGCAGTTGTAGAGACAAATATGAGTGACCGACAGCCAGGATTTACTCCTCTGAACGAAGAAACACGCGCCATCGGAGCTCATGTGTCGAACTTCTTGGTCAGCGAGTTGAAACGTGGAGGTATTCCTAAGGAGTTCCTTCCTCTTCAAAGCGGTGTCGGCAATATCGCAAATGCGGTGATTGGAGCTCTGGGTGATAATCCTGATGTGCCAGCATTCTCGATGTTCACCGAGGTAATCCAGAATTCGGTTATCGATCTCATGCTCAAAGGTCGATGCAACTATGTAACAGGTTCTTCTCTCTCGTTGACCGACGATGCTCTTGAGACCATGTATGCCAATATGGATGTTTTCGGCCAGCGTGTCCTTCTCCGTTCTCAGGAGATCACCAACCATCCTGAATGTATCCGTCGCCTGGGTATCATTGCCCTTAATACGGCTCTTGAAGCTGACATCTTTGGCAACGTCAATTCAACACATGTCTGTGGCACAAAGATGATGAATGGTATCGGAGGTTCGGCCGATTTTGCTCGAAATGCATTCCTGAGCATCTTCACCACTCCATCTACTGCCAAGGGCGGAGCCATATCTTCCATCGTCCCCATGGTGACTCACACCGACTCGTCGGAGCACTCTGTACGCGTACTCATTACCGAACAAGGCGTAGCCGACCTGCGCGGAAAGTCTCCAAGTCAGCGTGCCCGACTTATCATCGAGAACTGTGCACACCCTGACTACAAGCAGTTGCTTTGGGATTATCTGAAACTGTCAGAAGGCAAAGGCTTCCACACGCCACATTCTCTTCTGAATGCATTCCGTATGCATCTGGCGTTTGCAGAAAGCGGAGACATGCGCAACACGACTTTCCTGAATTAATTCTAGTATACTCTTTGTTTATTTTTCTCAAACCACAGGCAGGAAGATAATCGCACCTACCTGTGGTTTTACTTTTTTCCATGACCATCGCAAATCAAGTTTGACCACTTTGACCAATGACCATGACCACACGCAGAACATTTCTGGCCGTTTTGAGGCCTTTTTAGTTAACAAACCATAAATAATTGCAAGTTTTTTCATATTTCTTGCAAAAAGTTTGGTGGCGTGGAAAAGTAAGCGTACCTTTGCGGCGTTATTCTACGTATCAAGAATCATATTTGAGAAGCAAAA
>JAZUIL010000080.1:0-3058 GCA_045642245.1 Bacteroidales bacterium | reverse complement strand
AGCCTCTGGCTGTGCAGGGCCACCGAAACGAGAGTAGTTGAGTACCTGATCAGTAGTGAAGCCATTCCAGAATGTCCAGTTGAGGCTGGCATTGAGGTTATGGTTGATGTAGTCACGATTCTGAGTATTAGCCTGTGTATCGTCAATCCACTGGAAGGTTGGCGCATACATGAGGTTGAAGTTCAGATCAGAAGAGATGTTACTGCTGATGTGGAGACGTGGGTTCAAGCTATAAGAACGGGTCTTTGACTCAACGCTGGTAATCATGTAGTTACCCTGGCTATCGGTATTACCCAAGAAGTAAAGCTGGTTAGAAGGATTGATACCGTAGTTACCACCAACCGAGAGGTTCACATTACTCATAATAAGGTCGAATGGGAAACCGTAGCCAAAGTTGAGGAATACAGACTTGTAGCCATCACGATTGACAGGACGTGTGAAGCTACCACCGGCTGCGAGGGAAAGTTCTTTCATCGTCTCTTTAATCATTTTTTTCTCTTCATCATAGACACCAAGCATAATCATCGCATCCTTATTGAGCTCAGAGAACTTCATTGGAGAAGTGGTGCGGTTGACGAGCTGCTGGTTACTGATCTGATCCTGTGTAGCATTGAAACCACCGAAGATCATGAAGTTCTGAGCGGTCTCAGTGTTGGTATAGATCATGTTGAAGTTCAGGTTGTGAGAAGTACTCTGATCGAGATTCTTATTACCAGTGCTGTAGTTCAAAGGATTGGTGGTGTTAACACTCTCCTGGAGGTTGTTGATGCTTGGGTTGTTGCTGTTCGAACGATAGTTGATACGGAACTGAGTACCACCCTTAGTAGTATATTCAATACGGAGGTTTGGCAGGATGCTGAAGTAGCTCTTCGAAGTCTTGAACGAACGATTATTAGCATCGTTAGCGCTCAGAAGGAAGTAATCCTGCTCACCATCGAGCTTAGAATTCTGGAAACGTGCGGTAGCATTGATGCGCAACTTCTGATAGTTGTAGCTCAAACCGACCTCACCGCTATTGCGAAGGTTCTTCTGTTCGTAAGTGTTAGAGTTGTACTTATCGTGCTCAAGGAGGTGCGTGAAATCCTTGTCATTATACATATCAATATTAGTCTCGCGCTTTGAATAGTTGTAACTGAGATCATAACGCAAAGACAAGTTAAGTCCCTTAGCCAAAGGCTCTGTCCACTGGAGGTTACCACCGATGTTGCTATTGTTGTTATCGTTGGTATTCTTCTGATTGTCGTGACGCTCAGTCAAACCAGTGATGATATCCTTAATAGTGGTACTTTCTGACTCGCTGCCCGATGCACCTGCATTGACGCTGGCACTGAAAGTACGGCCAGGCTTATTGAGGCGGTGACGCCAGAGGACGTTGGCACGGAGGTTCCACGAGTCGCTCTCAGAAGTACCGATGTTGTTGTTGCGCGAAAGTACATCATCCCACTTTGACTGTGGAACACCATCGATATTCACCTCATTAAGCGCATGGTTCCATGAACGGCTCTCTGACATGCTGTTTCCATCAGAGTTCTGGAAGTTAAGCGATGGACGGATCATGATCTCATCCTTCGCTGTAGGGCGGATAGTGATACGACCACCAATACGATGGCTCATAGAATGATTGAGCGAGCTAGATGAAGAATAACGCGATGATGGAGAAATCACAGTACCATCCTCCATAGTACGCTCGAAGTTATCTGTATAAGATGAGTCAGCTGATACGGTACGACCCTGATTGAAGAAGTAAGAAAGCTCGGTTTCAATCTTACCGCCCTTGAATGCATCGCTATAGTTGACACCGAAGCCATTGGTACGAGCCACGCCATTTGAACCCCACTGACGACCCATCATCATACCGCCGCCAGCAGCCATATCGTCATTAGAGAAGTTTCGCTCGTTGACGTTGTTACTCATACCCTGGAAGGTGAGACGACGATCACCGTTGAATACGTTGAGGTTGAAGCCTGTGTTCCAGTAACCATTGTTGAAATCAAAGTTATTGCCAAAGCCACCGAACACCTTACCAAACACGCCATTGCGGCGGTAAGACTTGGTTATGAGGTCCATAGCCTTAACGGTCTCGCCGTCATCGACGCCGGTAAACTCAGCCTGATCAGACTTCTTATCGAAAATGTTGACAGACTCGAGCACCTCTGCAGGAAGTGAACGGAGCGCCATCTTGACGTCGTTATCAAAGAATTCCTTACCATCGACAAGGATCTTCTGTACGGTCTCACCCTGAGCCTTGACGCCTTCACCAGTAACCTCGATACCAGGCATCTTGCCTACGAGCTCCTCTGCAGAAGCGCCATCCTGTACCTTATATGCATCAGCGTTATAAGCCAAGGTATCACCTTTCTGCTTGATACGCTGGCTGTGACCGATGGTCTCAACCTCAGCAAGCATCTTTGGATCCTCCTTCATCTTGAAAGTACCGATCTTGCTACGGTTTGGCATGATGTTGACATCCTTATGGAGTGGCTTATAGCCGACATAAGTAAACTCGAGGGAATACTTACCAGGACGGTTCACCTCAAAACTAAACTTACCATCGGAATCAGAGATACCGAAAGTGCCGGTACCACCGTCTGAAGAAGTAACCTTCACGGCTACACCAACCAGTGGTTCTTCGGTCTTACTATCTACTACTACGCCATTAGCAGCAACTTTCCAACTACCACGACCTGGCTGCGCCATCACCATTGTGACGCCAAACACAAGGAAAAAGAGGGCCATAACACACTTGCGACCCCAATTAAAACTACAATTCATTAGTTTATTATATAATTTCTTTTGGATTTATCTATCTGTTTTTCCCCTTAAAAAAGAGAAAGTCGACTTTTAGACGAAGACAAACTTATAAAGTTTAAAAAGAAAAACACCATTTTTTGCGATAAATGGTGTTTTTTCTGGAAGATTCTGATTATTGACGGATCATGTCTACGGCACGGTCCATAATTTCGTAGAGTTCTTTGACCGTTTCGGCGCGTAACATAGCTATTCGAGTGTCTCGGAAATTAGGAATTCCCTTGAATATCGGAGTAGCGGCCAGATGGCG
>JAZUIL010000079.1:0-6772 GCA_045642245.1 Bacteroidales bacterium | reverse complement strand
ATTTATAGCTTTAAGAAAGGATGTGTACTCAGTGCATGTCCTTTCAAAAAGTTCTAACTACCCACTGGTTGGTTAACGAAACAAAATAATTAACTAAAAAGAAAGTAAACAAAAACAATTATGGCAAGAACAGATTTTGATTCATTGCTCGCAGCTGGTGCACATTTCGGTCACCTCAAGCGCAAGTGGAACCCATCTATGGCTCCTTACATCTTCATGGAGCGCAACGGCATCCATATCATCGACCTTAATAAGACAGTTGCTAAAATCGACGAGGCAGCTGAGCAGCTCAAGGCTATCGCTAAGAGCGGCAAGAAGGTGCTTTTCGTCGCTACTAAGAAGCAGGCCAAGGAGGTCGTAGCCGAGAAGGCTCAGGCTGTTGGCATGCCATACGTTATCGAGCGCTGGCCAGGCGGTATGCTCACCAACTTCACCACCATCCGCAAGGCTGTGAAGAAGATGGCTACCATCGACAAGCTCACCAAGGACGGCACTTACGATAACCTTTCTAAGCGCGAGCGTTTGCAGATCAACCGCCAGCGTGAGAAGCTCGAGAAGAACCTCGGTTCTATCTCTGATCTTACCCGTCTCCCATCAGCTATCTTCGTAGTTGATGTTATGAAGGAGCACATCGCCGTAGCTGAGGCTGTTCGTTTGGGCATCCCAGTATTCGGTATGGTTGATACCAACTCTAACCCACGCGATATCGACTTCGTTATCCCAGCAAATGACGACGCTACCAAGTCTATCGAGGCTGTAGTAGGCGCTATGTGCGAGGCAATCAACGAGGGTCTCGAGGAGCGTAAGGTAGAGAAGGCTGACCAGGATGCTGCTGAGGCAAGCGGCAAGGGTGGCAAGAAGGCTGCTCCTGCTGAGGAGGCTGAGGCATAATGCTTCACTAATTAAAAATTATAAGTTAAAAGTTAAAATCTAGTAGTGCTATCGGCCTATTGGTTTTAACTTTTAACTATCAATTTTTAATTCTTAATTTTTAACTTTTAATTCCTATAGAATATTATGGCAGTTTCTATTGCTGATATCAAGAAGCTCCGTGAGTTGACTCAGGCTGGTATGGGTGACTGTAAGAAGGCCCTTGAGGAGTCTAACGGTGATTTCGATGCCGCTGTAAAGTGGATTCGTGAGAAGTTCACCAAGATCGCTGCAAAGCGTGAGGCTCGTGAGGCAGCTCAGGGTGTAGTTATCGCTCGTACCGAGGGCAACTATGCTGCTGTTGTAGCTCTCAAGTGTGAGACCGAGTCAGTTGCTAACAACGACCGTTTCCAGGAGCTCGCTAGCACCATCGCTGATCTCGTTATGGCTAACAAGCCAGCTAACAATGAGGCTCTCCTCGCTCTCCCACTTGAGGAGGGTACCGTTGCTTCGGTTATCACCGAGCGTTCAGGCGCTTGTGGTGAGAAGATGGAGGTAGTATTCGAGGCAGTTTGCGGTGAGGGTGTTGTTGCTTACAACCACTTCAACCACATGCTTTCTGCTATCGTAGCATTCAACCAGGCTGCTCCTACTGAGGCACTCAAGGAGATCGCTTGCCAGGTTGCAGCTATGAACCCACTCGCAGTTAACGCTGACGAGATCCCACAGGCTAAGAAGGATGAGGAGCTCGAGCTCGCTATCAAGAAGACCAAGGAGGAGCAGGTAGAGAAGGCTGTTGCTGCTGCATTGAAGAAGGCTGGTCTCAATCCAAACCACTTCGACAGCGAGGATCACATCGAGAGCAACATGTCTAAGGGCTGGATCACCCCAGAGCAGGCTGCTCAGGGTCGTGAGATCATGGCTAAGACCGCTGCTGAGAAGGCAGCTAACCTCCCAGAGCAGATGGTTCAGAACATCGCTAAGGGTCGTATGGCTAAGTTCTTCAAGGAGAACTGTCTCCCTGAGCAGGAGTGCATCACCGGCAGCAAGTTCGGCGTTCAGCAGTACCTCGAGAGCGTCCAGTAGGGCCTCACCGCTACTGCTTTCAAGCGTATCAACCTCAATCAGGACTAATTTGATTTCATAATTCATAATTGAGAATTCGTATTTTGCTTGCCGCATTTTTTGTAGCAGTAATTATGAATTCTCAATTATGAATTATGAATTGTTTTTCGGGGCTTGGCGCAGTTATTTTTTTGGAATGACTGCTTAACCCCTATCGGGGCTTGGCGCAGTTGGTAGCGCGCTACGTTCGGGACGTAGAGGTCGCCCGTTCGAGTCGGGTAACCCCGACAATAGTTTTCATCACATCGTGTACGCGATGTGATGTTTTTTTTTATTTGATCCATTACACCACGTACGCGATGTAATGCTTATGAAGTAGCGACCATCACACCGTGTACGTGGTGTGATGCTTCGTGGGTTGTGACCATCACACCATGTACGTGGTGTAATGATTTAAAAGACAAAACCATCACATCGCGTACACGGTGTGATGGGTTGACTGTCATTTCAGGCTTTTCTACCAGTATATTCTTTATCTTTGAAATTTAAAGCCTGTCTTCATGCCATTGAAGTTCTGTGCAATCCCAGCAAGAGTTCCTAATGTGGCTGAAATGTTAGCTAAACCTCCTGCTGCAGAGAAGAGTGAGAGTACTTTGCTGCTATCGAAGCAGAGACTCATGTTGCGACCGCTGATAGTGACATAAGCGTTAACGGTCATACCAGAAGCCGTTTTGATGTTGACCATCTTATTCTTGCTGTCGAATGTATAGGTGCCATTAAAGGTTCGGCTACCTATCTGATAGGTCACATTTCCATCATTGGTAAAGTTGAAGACAAGCTTACCAGGAGTGATTCCTACCATGCTGTAGATAGAAACGAGCTGGCTTTCAACCTTAGTAGCAGCTGCTGCGCCTCCGGCTTTCTTAAGCAGGTTATCACTCTCAAACTGTACGCAAGGCTCTGTGTAAGTCCATGTGCCGATGAGGTTGGCCTGGGTTGTCGTGATGCTGCCAGTGACGCTGGCGAGGATATTTCCGATGATTCCACCCAGATTTCCTAGAGGAGCCTGCTGATTCGTCTGTGACGTTTGGCCTTGTTGTGGATAAGACTGAGCACCTGTTGTCTGCATAGGTGCTAAGCAAGAAGTGCATGTCAGGCAGATTGCTGCTGCCATGCCGAGGAAGAGATGTCCCTTCATTTTATGATTGTTTTGGATTAAGTTACTCTGTTGTAGTTTCTTGAGCAGGTTCGGCTAACCGAGTGAAACGCTGGTCACAGATCAAAAGGCTGTCGCCAGGCTCCATCATACTAGGTTGAAAGAAGCGGTTCGTACAGTCTTCCCATCCGATAAAGCGATGAGTATTGCGCTCGAGGACGACAAACTTATATCGCAATGGGAATTTGATTGATGTGCGATCAAAAGAGACGCTCCAGATGCCACGACTGACAAGTTCCATTGGAAGCGAACGGTCAGGATCCCAGTTGCCTAATTCCGGAGTGTTGCCAATCAGCGCTAATTGCCAGTTTTCCTGCAGTTTACCTGCCTCGCATACCATAGTCATCTGGTTCGACGTGAGTTCGTCGACCAATGGATGCGCGGCATTGAACATGTCGCGGATCTCGTTACGATGTCTGTATGCCAACGAGAAGAAGCTACGGATCTGTGGCAATCGACGCCAGATATCCCATACATGAAGTGTCGGAACGCCTTCAGCTTCGGTGATGCCGGCAATCAGATGTCCGTTGCCAAACTCGTTGCGCAGCACGTGACGCTGATAGGCTAAGACATAATGGTAATGAACATTGCTCAACTGTTCTGCATCGACTTCAACAAACCAGTTGCCTCGGCCATCATTGTCCATTTCAATGGCTTTTTGAGGAAGTTTGCTGCCGATTGTGGGTTTCTTGCCAGTGGTGACATAGAGTTGAGCGCCCCACTGTGTCTGGTATTCGATATGAAGGAAAATGGTCATATTTCTAAAGGTTTTTTCGTCTGCGAATATACAAAGAATGTCTGTGGTTACAAAATTATTTGATCAAAAGTATACAATTCGGACATAAAATGTGCTTTTTTGATGCTTATTACGGAGTTTTATGTTGCATAAACTTTATTTTTTGACTATCTTTGCGCCACGAAAAACGGGCATAAATCGCCCTATCATTTAAAATGTATAATAACAATCAGAAAAAAACAGTCAAGTGGAAGCGTTTCAGTGGCGCTTCGTACGCTGCTTTCCAGAGCCTCCACAAGGAGGTAGGAATCGGTGTCCTGACCGTGGCTATGCTCGGTAGTGCCGGGTTGAAGGCGATGGCAGGCGAGGCTGGCTCGATGTCTGTTGCTGCAGGCGCTCGCTCTAATGCGGGTGCGATGGATGTGGCGGGTGCGGCTAGTGACGATTCGTTGAAGGTGGACGTACTGCAGGACGTTGAGGTCCTTGCAACACGCGTGTCGCTCACAGCGGAGCAGACACCTCGTATGGTGACTGTACTGCGCGCTGCAGATATCGCAGCGGCTGCGGTACACAGTGTGAATGATCTCTTGGAGTATGCTGTCGGTGTGGATGTGCGACAGCGAGGAGAATTTGGAGTTCAGACCGATGTCTCGGTCAGAGGTGGAAATTTCGATCAAATTACGGTTTTGCTCAATGGTGTGAATATCTCTTCACCCCATACTGGGCATCTTACAGCAGACTTTCCGGTCACAGCACTTGACATTGAGCAAGTTGAGGTGTTGGAAGGCCCGGCTGCACGTGTATTTGGCACCAGTGCATTTACCGGTGTCATTAATATTGTGACCAGAAAACCGGTTTCTTCAGTCGGAAATTCTGAAAGTGAGAAATCGCAGCAGTTCGGAGGTAAAGGACATCTCTATGGCGGTTCGTACGGATATGCTGGTGCGGATCTTTCGTTGACATCGGCTAATCAATTAGGCAAGAGTACCTCATTAACAAACTTGCTGACAGGTGGTTATAGTCGCAGTGATGGTGCTACTCCAAATTCGGACTTCGGATCGACGCGTGTTTTCTATCAAGGATCCTTACAGCATCAGGAAATGAAGGTCGATGGCCAGTTCGGCTATAGCTACAAGGATTATGGTGCTAATACGTTCTATGGAGCGTCTTCTACAGATCAGTGGGAGAGTAATGAGCGCCTGATGGCCGCTCTTCAGATGCAGATGCCTTTAGGCAAATCCTGGAGCTTGAAGCTCGGAGGAGACTGGAACCGCTGGTACGATCATTATCAGTGGCATAGGAATGTAAGTCCGGGTGGTGAGAATTTCCACAAAGTCGATGCTGCTGCATGGAAAGCCTTGATTAATCATTCGTCTGCTCACGGCAAGACGAATTTCGGATATGAAGGCCGTTACGAAGGCATTTATAGTACTAGTTTAGGCCATGTATTAGACTCTGTAGATTGGCAGCCTACTGCTGGTCACGATGGTACTGCAGGTCTGTATTATAAGAAACAAGACAGCAGAGTCAATCATAATATTTTCCTTGAGCATGATGTCCTGTTAAAAGATTGGACCATCAGCTTAGGACTTTTGGCCAACAGCAATACGGGCCTTGAAAGTCATAGTTGGCATTTTTATCCTGGTGTCGATGTCTCATGGAGACCATCTACATTCTGGAAACTCTATGCTTCGTGGAATATGGCCCTTCGAATGCCAACCTTCACAGATTTATATTATAGCGGAGCAAATATTATAGGCAATAGCGATTTGAAGCCGGAAAAGACGCAGGATGTCAGCTTCGGTGTAAGATATCGAAAGAGTGGATGGCTCGCCGAGGCTCAGTTGTACTATAGTCATAAGCAGGACATGATCGACTGGGTAATCTTTGATCCCGCTCAGAAACGTCTGGGAGAAGATGATACTTTTGCCGATGGAAAGACGTTCCATTCTACCAATTTCCGCTTGGATAATGTCGGTATAGAAACTCAGATAGCTTTCTTGCCACGAGAATTGAAACCTGATTTCCCGCTGCAGAAGTTGAGTCTTCAATGGGCATATATCGATCAGCATTCATCCTATGAAAGGACGATTCAGTCGAGCAAATATGCCATGATGTACTTGCGCAATAAGCTTGTCGTACAAGGCGATTTTAAACTTATTTCGAAGCTCGATTTGTCTGTCGCCTGGCGATGGATGGACCGAATCGGAGACGAAAATCCGAGCTACGGATTGCTGGATGCTCGCTTGTCGTGGACTGCAAAAAAACTGAAAATCTACTGCGATCTGACAAATATTCTGAATAAAAAATACTTCGAATATGTATATGTCGAGCAGCCTGGAATCTTAATAAAAGGTGGAATTCAAATAGAATTCTAGTATAAAATTACGCAAAAGAAAGTGTTGATATAGTTGCAATTCATGCATTCTTTTGCGTATCTTTTATTTTATTGTCTAAAAATTTGCTTTATTTATCAAAATATAGTATCTTTGTCCCGCGTATCAATAACCACATATGTGAGATGATTAAAGAATTTTCACATTACCTAACTCAATATTAACCAGAAGACAAAGACAAAGATCTCTATGTTGCATTAACTGCTGTTTGCCAAATGTTGGTTTTTGTTTTTGTCTTTTCTTTTTTTGATACAAATATTACCATTATATAAACAAACCTCAAATGAAAAACGTAATTGTTCGTTTATCGCTCATCGCAGCGATTAGCGTTTCGTCTGTTTCAGCTTTTGCACAGCAGAAGACTCAGACTTTGAAAGACGCTTACAAGGACTATTTCAGAGTCGGTGTAGCCATCAACAACAGCAATCTCATTCCTGCTGAGGCAGCCATCATCACCCGTGAGTTCAACAGCGTAACCGCTGAGAATGC
>JAZUIL010000078.1:0-13608 GCA_045642245.1 Bacteroidales bacterium | reverse complement strand
GCAGCCAAAGCCTGAGAAGTATCTCTACCTCTGCATCGGTCAGTCAAACATGGTTGGCAAAGGTATCATCGAGCCACAGGACACCATCGTTCCTGAGCGTTTCCTCAACCTTGCTTCTACCGATCAGGACGATCGCAAGATCGGTGAGTGGCGTCTTGCCAAGCCAGGCAACTGTCGTCCTAGTGCAGGTTACGAGAACTACGTCTCTCCTACCGATTACTTCGGCCGCACCCTTCTTGAGTACCTTCCTGAGAACGTCTCTGTAGGCATCATCCAGGTAGGCGTTGATGGCTGCCCTATGCGCCTCTTCGATAAGGATGCTCACTTCTGCGACTCAATTCAGGCCGACTGGATGGAAGGCCAGATCAACGGTTATGACCGTAAGCCATACGAGCGCCTCATCACCCTCGCACATCAGGCTATCAACGAAGGCTGGCAGATCAAGGGCCTCCTCATCCTTCAGGGTGAGACCGATGCTTATTCTTCTGCTTGGCCAAATCAGGTCAATAAGATTTATAACGATCTCCAGCAGGAGCTCGGCTTCACTGCTGCCGACTGTCCTATCCTTGCAGGTGAGGCTGTAGGTGCCGATCAGAATGGTGTCTGCGCTCACTGCAACCCTACCATCGATCACATCCACGACTACATTCCAACTGCATATGCCATCTCTTCTTACGCTTGTCAGGTAGGTCCAGACAACCTCCACTTCGCCGCAGAAGGCTATCGTCGCCTCGGCAAGCGCTACGCTATCAAGTGGCTCCAACTCAATGGCTATGACGTAGCAGACGATGCAGACAGCAAGCTTCAGGTTGAAATGGGTGATCCTACTGACGCTTTCGAGGTTAGCGCTTACCTCCGTGGTGCCAACAACATCATGGTAGCAGCCAGCGTACCACTCGAGTCAGTCGATCTCGTTTCATACAGCGGTGAGACACTCACCAACATTCCAGTGAATGGTTCGACCAACGCTACTATCAACATCTCTGCATACGAGACCGAAGATCGTATCGTCCTCAACATCCACTCAATGGATGGCCAGACCGTCAACCGTCAGGTAAATCGATAAAGAAAGTACTTGATAATTCACTGAAGTACCTTTCGAGCTGTCGGAAGGTACTTTTTGTTTTCCTATGATCCCTTCCTTCGCTGCCGAAGGTACCAAACGAATTTCTGCGATACCTTCTTAGATCTATGAAGGTACTTCCCGATATTCTGCGATACCTTCCTACAACAAAAAAGGTATCTTACGAATTTGTAAGATACCTTTATATTTATATATAGGTATTTCAGACATCCAATACCAACTGTTCTTTGGCAAGTACCGTCTCTGGAAAGACACTCTGTGCTTCTGAAAGCAATCCTTGTTCCATTTCGTTCGACACGAACTGAGCAGAATAATGGCCTATGACGAGCTTTCTCGCACCAGCCTTACTGGCTATCGTCGCAGCCTGTTGCGCCGTGCTATGGCCTCTCTGACGCGCTTTAGCGGCATCTTCCTGACCGTATGTCGCCTCATGATAAAGAAGATCACAATTACGGATGATCGGAATGACACTTTCCGCGTAAATCGTGTCCGAACAATAGGCGTAACTCTTACTTGGCGTAGGATCAGAAGTCAGCAGTTCGTTCGGTACGACCTTACCCGATGCAGGATCCGTCCAGTCATTTCCTTTCTTGATACCTTGATAGTAAGCGAAAGGAATCTGCAGCTCCTCACACCGATCGACGAGCAGATGACGGTCACGTTCCTTCTCCTGGAAGAGGAAACCAGCCGTCGGTACACGATGATGCAGCGGAATGGTTTTGATGAGAAGCGACTTGTCCTCATAGATGACCTCGCTCTTAAAAGGATCGAAAGGTTGGAACGTCACCGTCATCGAGAGATCCGGACAGAAGAAATCGAACAGCGGACGGAATACCTTCTCAGCATCCGGCTGAGCATGTATCATGATCTCTCCCGTACGCTGGCCTAAACCTAACGTACTGATCAATCCTACCAGACCCAGGCAATGATCGCCATGCAGATGACTGAGCAGGATATGTCCGATCTTACCTACCGGGATGTGGTTCCTGCATAAACCTACCTGCACGCCTTCACCACAATCAACCAAGAACAGGTTGCCACGAAAGTTGACAACCTGACTTGTAGGTGAATGGCGCAGCGTCGGTTTAGCCGAACCGCAGCCTAATATAGTGACGTTAAAACAATCCAATTTTTCAGCGAAAGAAGTTAGAACTTGGCATTATGCATATCTCCTGTCTCCGAGAATGCCAGATGCATAGCGAAGGCCTTGCTGAGCGTATGTGGTGTATGCAGACCCTTTCCTTCTGCCAGACGGAGGTAATCCCAGAGAAGTTCCTTATAGTCAGGATGAGCACAGTTCTCGATGATAAGACGAGCACGCTGAGAAGGCGACTTGCCACGGAGGTCAGCCACACCTTGTTCGGTCACGAGTACACGTACCGAGTGTTCAGAAGAGTCGGTATGAGTAACCATTGGCACAATGCTAGAGATCATGCCACCTTTAGCCATAGAAGGCGTAGTGAAGATCGAGATAAAGGCGTTACGAGCAAAGTCAGCCGAACCACCGATACCGTTCATCATCTTGGTACCAAGTACGTGAGTAGAGTTCACATTACCGAAGATATCAGCCTCCAAAGCCGTATTCAGAGCGATGATACCGAGACGACGGATACACTCAGGATGGTTGGTGATCTCCTGCGAACGGAGCAATACACGTTCACCGAAGACATCCATATTCTTATACATCACCTCCAGCGCGTCATCGGTCAGCGAGAGAGAAGAACCGGTCACATAGTTACAACGACCCTTGAGCATGAGATCGATGACCGAGTTCTGGATCACCTCAGTGAACATTGAGAAAGCAGGAACGTCAGGATTGTCACCCAATGCACCGATCACGGCATTAGCGATGTTACCTACACCACTCTGCAAAGGCAAGAACTCCTTAGGAATACCGCCACGCTTCAACTCCGAAACGAGGAAGTTCGATACATGAGCACCGATGGCACGTGTATCATCGTCCAATGGCTTGAAACCAGCCTGGTTGTCGGTCATATTGGTCTCTACCACACCGAGCACCTTGCTAGGATCGACCTTCACATAAGTCGTACCGATACGGTCACCAGGCGAAGTGATCATGAATGGCTTACGATAAGGTGGCATCTCAGGCAGATAGATGTCATGCATGCCATTAAGCTTACCAGCGTGAGCCTCATTGAGCTCGATGAGGAGATGCTTGGCCTTCATGACCAAAGTAGGACTGATACCTACCGAAGTCGAAAGAATGATATTACCCTCTTCAGTGATCTCTGAAGCCTCGACGATAGCTACATCAATGTCTCCAAGGAAGCCATAAGCCACGTCCTGACCGATCATCGAGAGATGGCAGTCAAAATACTGCACCTGGCCGCTGTTGATAGCGCCTCGCATATCCGAATTACTCTGGAAAGGAGTACGGAACTTCACTGCATTGGCCTTAGCCAGCATGGTGTCGATCTGTGGACCAGTAGCACCACCAGTGATCAGACCTACCTTGAATTCACGGCCTGCTGCATGCTCCTCTTCGGCATAGCCAGCCAAAGCAGCAGGAATAACTTTTGGAGTACCTACAGAAGAAAAACCACCGATACCTATAACATCACCGTTCTTGATGAGACGAGCAGCCTCTTCAGCGGTAAAACGAGGATAATTAATCATAACAAAAATTTTTAAGTAGGGGAAAGTTTATAAATACGGTGCAAAGATACGATTTTTTTACAAAGCAGACAAAAAAAATGCAGAAAAGCCATCACTTTTCTGCATTTTATGATTAGGATATTCGATTGTCACATAAAGTGAGCAAACTAAAAGACTTACTTACGCTGGAAATCAGCGTTAGGATACCACTTTGGCATCTCGTTCTGGTTAGCCACCTGCAAAGCGATCGCATGGATCAACGCCTGATTCTCCACTACGCCGTCCATCTTCCAGTCAGCGCTCCACTCGTCCTTTGGATGGTGGTAGTAGCGAGGCTGCTTCATCTTCCATGCATGATACTCCTTGTCCACGTAGTCGTTGCCACCACCTACCATGATGCCAGGAACGCCGAAACGAACGAAGTTGAACATATCCGTACGATAGTAACCACCCGCAGGATCGTCCATCACTACCTTGAAGGTACGGTTCTGTGCAGCAGCTACAGTCTGAGCCACGAGCTCGAGATCGGTCTTACCAGCAGCGCGAAGCACCACGTCGCGAGTACGCTCTGCAGGAATACCGCCGTCGAGGTTGATGTTAGCAGCAGTCTTCTCGAGTGGATAGAGAGGATGCTTGCCATACCACTCCGAACCGAGGAGGCCACACTCCTCAGAAGTCACAGCCACGAATACCATCGAGCGACGAGCCTTGAAAGGAGAGTTGATAAACTGGCGAGCATGCATCAGCATAGCAGCCACACCAGCGGCATTGTCCGAAGCACCATTGTAGATGCTGTCACCTTCGAAAGGAATACCGATACCGAGGTGATCCCAGTGAGCCGAGAATACTACATACTCGTCCTTGAGGTCAGTACCAGGCAGGATACCAGCCACGTTGTGGCTCTCACCGATCTCTACCTTCACGTCCATTGCAGCCTTGGTGGTAGCCTTAAGGCTATAAGCCTTGAAGCCAGGAGTCTTAGCAGCCTCAGCTTCCTGATCGAAGTCCTTACCACAAGCCTTGAAGAGGCGACGAGTAGCATCCTCAGTGATCCAGCCATTGATTGGCATAGAGTTCACGTTATCCTCGCTGTCGAGGAGCGAGATCTGAGTACCAGAGTGAGAGTTTACAGGTACAGAGAAGTCATACGAAGCAGCAGCGGTGTTGTGGATCACCAGACAGCCGATAGCACCCTTTTCCTGAGCCACGTTAAGCTTGCAGTCCCAACGGCCGTAGTAAGTCATGTTCTTGCCACGGAGAAGCTTGTCGTTATAGTAGCCAGGATCGTTCACCATCACGAGGATGAGCTTACCCTTTACGTCCATACCCTCGAAGTCGTTCCAGTTGTACTCAGGAGCGTCGATACCGAAGCCACAGAATACGATCTCAGAAGTAGGAACGGTGATCTTCTCCTGGTTACGATGAGTCCAGATCACAACGTCCTCACCACACTTGATATCCACCTTACCCTTTGGCGCCTTGATAGAGAGCTTACCACCTTTGATATTGGTGATGGTCGAAACCTCACGTACAGGCTGCAGGTAGCTGTCACCATTAGCAGGCTGGAGGCCGAGCTCCTTCATCTGTTCAGCGATGTAATTAACGGTCTTCATCTCATAAGGACCCATTGGCTTACGGCCGCCGAAGTCATCACCGCTCAAGGTCTTCACCTGGCGAGTGAGGTAATCGAGATCCGATTCCTCAGTCTGAGCTGATACAGGCTGTACCAAAGCCATGGCAGCCATCATCAGCGAGAAAAAAGTAGTTTTCTTCATTTGATTAAGTATATAATGATTGTCTTTACGCTATACAAAATACTAAGCCTTTGTCATGTTGAGCAAAGCGAAACATCTCACACGTAATTATATCAGCTAATTACGAGGTCCTTCGTTTCACTCAGGATGACAACAAGTTGCTAAAACCGCGCAAAGATACAGCATTCTCTCATGATTTCCAAATCTCAGGCCGACTTTTTATCCAAAACAAGTCCATTTACAAAAGAAATCCATCAAAGGAAATCAAATGAAATCAATTTCTGCTATTACAAGCGATTTGATTTATTTTGATTTTCTTTGACGGACGATATAATAGAACCTAGAATGAAGCTTTATTTGCTCAGATCGACAGCGAAGTAAGCCACACGACCCTGAGGAGTAACCGCCGCGATGAAGAGGACAGGATCCTGATCAGCCGAACGGTTGGTGGTCAGTTCATTGTAGATAGCCTCGATCTCCTTATCGGTCTTCACCGGACGATCGTTGACCTTCACGATGACCATCTTCTCACGGAGACCAGCCTTAGCGAAGAGGCCACCCTGTTCGATCTTCTGGATCTGCACGCCGCTACGTACGCCATACTTATAGAGCTCCTGAGCCGAGAGGTTCTTGAAGGTTACACCGAGCTGATCGATACCCTTTTTCTGGATCACCTCCGTATTACCCATACTGTTCTTCAGCGTAGCAGTGAAGTTCTTCACCTCACCCTTACGGTTCACAGTCACCTTCACCTTATCACCAGGACGGAAGCGAGCGATCTGCTCCTGCAGCTGAGACATCTTCTCGATCTTCACACCATTGATAGCGGTGATCACGTCATCCTTCTTGACACCAGCCTCCTTAGCTGCACCATCGTCGGTAACCTCAGCCACATATACACCTTCGTTCACGGTGAGTTCCTTCTCCTCTACCACCTGAGCATTCACGTCACCACCCTGGATGCCAAGCAAAGCTCGCTGTACGGTGCCATACTGCTTCAGGTCGGTCACTACCTTACTTACGATGCTCGATGGCACAGCGAAAGAGTAACCAGCGTAATTACCTGTCTGCGAATAGATCGCGGTATTAATACCTACGAGTTCACCAGCCGTATTTACGAGTGCACCACCCGAGTTACCAGGATTGACAGCTGCATCGGTCTGGATGAAGCTCTCGATACCGAGCTGGTTGCCACTCATACCGAGGCTACGCGCCTTAGCACTGACGATACCAGCAGTCACCGTACTATTCAACATAAACGGATTACCAACGGCCAATACCCACTCGCCAACCTTCAAGGCGTCGCTCTGTCCAAACTCTACGATAGGCAGATCCTTTGCATCGATCTTGATGAGAGCAATGTCGGTAGTAGGATCGGTACCTACCAGAGTAGACTCAAACTGACGCTTGTCATTGAGAGTGACGGTCAGCTGATCAGCCTTATCGATCACGTGGTTGTTGGTGACGATATAACCGTCGCTCGAGATGATCACACCGCTGCCGTATCCTTCACGAGGCTTAGGCTGTTGCTGCTGGCCATAGCCACGGTTACCGAAGAAGAAGTCGAAGAACGGATCGTTCATGCCACTATACTGCTGCTGTTGAGCCTGCTGAGTATTCTTGATACCAACTACCGCGTTGATGGTCTTCTCAGCGGCACGAGTGAAGTCATTATCAGTGACAGACGTATGGTTAGCCATCGGGAAGAAATCCACCTGATGGAGATTACCATCGGCCTGCAGTTGCTGTTCGGTGGCAGCCACCATCTGAGGCTCCATCATCTTAAAAGTTCCGTAAGCCGTCATCGCGCTTACCGATACCATGGCTCCGAAAAGGAGCGCTACATTCTTTGCATTCATAGTTAAATATAAATTAATAATACTTGTATTCTTATTTTTGTTTTTTTGTTTTTGGTCAAACCTTGTCATCCTGAGGCTTGCCGAAGGATCTCGTATCCGGATTTCGCTTCTTTTGACGCTGCAAAGATAGAGAGGTTTAAGCATATTAAGTTAAAAACACCCGAAGATTTAACATTTTCTATTAAATTTCGGCTGAATTCTTAAAATTTTGAGTTTCGTTTAGTATCTTTTTAAATATATTTACTTATCTTTGTTCCCGCAGTAGGCCCTTCTGTCGCTCACGCATACACGCGTGTGAGGAAAGTCCGGGCAATATAGGGCACCATGCCGGCTAACGACCGGTAGGCGGCGACGTTTAGGACAACGTAACAGAGAATGACAGCCATTCTTCGGAATGGTGATGGTGAAAAGGCGAGGTAAGAGCTCACCGCACACGTGGTAACACGGCGTGGCTGTACGTCCCATGGATTGTAAGATCATGTATACTGGCGTTTGAGGGCGGCCCGTCCGAGTCAGGGGGTAGATTGCTAAAGCCTGTCAGTAATGGCAGGACGAGATTAATGACAGATTCAAACAGAACCCGGCTCATGAGTCTACTGCTTTTTTTTGATTATACTTTTTCCCCTATAGATGGACTTTAGCGAATATAAAGACTTTAACGAATTTTACGAAGAGATCAATTCGGCACTCAGTAATTCCGAGCTGCAATACTCACTGAAGACGCTGGTTGAATACTTCACCGAGAAAGATGCCGAGACACCATCCTTGGCGTCTTTTCGTACGTTATTGTCGGCCTATAATCAGCTCACTGCATCCATCAGGAATATCCAGCATCCAGACGTCTATCAGGAGAAGCAGGATCAGATCTATCGAGAGACCTGGCAGCTTGCCGATCAGGAACGCTGGAACCGTATGGAACATAAAGCCATGATCTTCGCTGTCGACGATCTGGCAGGCGAACTCGATCCAGAGCATCTGACCGAGATTGGCGATGCCAAGCTGGAGTGTATCTTCAACACCATCCGTACCACCTATCCGTTTGGCAGGACACAGCGGAATGCACTTCATCATGCCATCCTCTCCGATCAGGTACCGATGTATCTTCGTGCCACACTCCTCTCGGCCATGACACTCAATGTCCTTGAGTGGTTCGACGCCGACCTGCTGGAGTGTATGTATACCTACACACTCGACGATCAGCCTGCACAGCTACGACAGCAGTCGTGGACGGCACTCTTCCTCTGTGGCATGGTACACAACAAGCGGATCATGCACCATCCACGACTTCGTGAGGAGTATCTCCTGCTCTGCGAGACCGAACCGACACAGCTGGCACAGCTACAGCGTCTCCTGTTGCCTCTACGCGAATATCAGTCGTTCAGCCGCGATTTACACAAGCTCGTCGAGAACATGCAGCAGACGTCAGCAGAAGAAGGCGAACACGAGTTTGAGATCGAAGTGACACAAGGCTCTGACACCTTCAAGCAGTTCATCGATCTGATGCACTCCAACGTCGACACCGGCTACACACAGTTCAAGCTCATGTCCAAACTCGGCTTCTTCTCGATGGATGGCACCGATCATCACTGGCTGATGCCGTTCGATCGTGAGTGTGAGATCATACGTCGGTCGATCGAAGAGAATCCGGAGCTCGAGAAGTGGTATCAGATGCTGCTGCACAACCTGGCACAGACTCACACCGACAAGTACGCCACCTTCCTGATCATGACCACCATGCCACAGCGTGTCAAGGATCTCAATCAGAAGCTCAGCGAACTCAATCTTCCAGAAGGCAAGATGGCCGAACTCGGATCCGACATCATCATGCAGATCCACCTGCAGGACCTCTATCGCTTCTTCACCCTCTCGAAGACCGGCAAGACACTCCGTAATCCGTTCGAGCTATCACCAGACCTCAGTTCATACGAGTGTTTCGGCAAAGCCTTCCATACGGCCGACAATCTCCGTACGGTAGCCGAGTATCTCTTCAAGGCCGAGAAGTATCAGGATGCAGCCAATACCTACGAGCGGCTCCTGGCACTAGAGATCACAGAACAGCATCTCAAGAACGCCATCGTCAGCATGCAGCACTCTCGCAGACATGGCCTCCACAAAGTCAGGACACTGCTCCTGCTCTGCAATAAGCTCTTTCCAGGCGACGAAGAGCTCCTCAAGCAGCTGATCATGGCATTCGGCTACGAAGACCCGCTCCTGGAGCCCTATTACAAAGAGGCGCTCGAGTACTTCCCCGATTCCATCTCGTTCCTCCGCGACTACGGCAGGTACCTCAACGAGGCCGGACGATACACCGAGGCGCTCACTCCGCTCTACAAGGCGTTTATGATCGAAGAAGACAATCATGTGGTCATCACCGAGATTGCCAGAGCTCACCTCCATCTCGGACAGAAAGACAAGGCCTTCGGCATGTTCTGCCACCTGCAGGAACCAGAGCGAGAAGAAGATCTGCTCAACGACATCCTGATGAGCAATTCATGACCAGAAGGATCGACAACAAACAGCAAGTAAAATAAAAACAATATACAAGAAAAATGGAATACAATTTCAGAGCCATCGAGTCTAAATGGCAGGCTCAGTGGGTCAAGGACAAGACCTACAAGGTAGAGATCGACGCGCAGAAGCCAAAGTTCTACGTACTCGACATGTTCCCATATCCATCAGGTGCAGGCCTTCACGTAGGCCATCCACTCGGATATATTGCCAGTGATATCTTCAGTCGTTATAAGCGCCTCAACGGCTTCAACGTGCTTCACCCAATGGGATACGATGCTTACGGCCTTCCAGCCGAGCAGTACGCCATCCAGACCGGTCAGCATCCAGCCATCACCACCGAGAAGAACATCGCTCGTTATCGCGAGCAGCTCGATCGTATCGGTTTCTGTTTCGACTGGAGCCGTGAGGTCCGTACCTGCGAGCCAGGTTACTACAAGTGGACACAGTGGGCCTTCACACAGATGTTCAACGCCTTCTATTGCAACAAGTGCCAGTCGGCTCAGCCAATCCAGAAGCTCATCGATCGTTTCGAGCTCCAGGGTACCGAAGGCCTCGACGTAGCATGCAGCAAGGAGCTCACCTTCACCGCTGACGAGTGGAAGGCCATGAGCGAAGTAGAGAAGCAGCAGACCTTGATGAACTACCGTATCGCATACCTTGGCGAGACCATGGTCAACTGGTGTCCAGAGCTTGGTACCGTATTGGCCAACGATGAGGTAGTCAATGGCGTCTCAGAACGTGGCGGCTTCCCTGTCGAGCAGAAGCTCATGCGACAGTGGTGTCTCCGCGTCTCAGCTTATGCACAGCGCCTCCTCGATGGCCTTGACACCATCCAGTGGAGCGATGCTATCAAGGAGACACAGAAGAACTGGATCGGCCGATCAGAAGGTACCGAGGCTCAGTTCAAGGTAGTGCCAAACGACAATCCTGCGACACAGGAAGGCCTCGAGTTCACCATCTTCACCACACGTGCCGATACCATGTTCGGTGTTACCTTCATGGTCCTCGCTCCAGAGAGCAAGTACGTGCAGATGGTTACCACCTCTGCTCAGAAGGAGGCCGTAGAGGCTTACCTCGACGCTTGCAAGCGTAAGACCGAACGTGAACGTCAGGCAGGCCACGAGGTGACCGGTGTCTTCTCAGGCGCTTACGCTGTCAACCCAATCACCGGCGAGAACATCCCTATCTGGATTGCAGAGTACGTCCTCGCAGGTTACGGTACTGGTGCCATCATGGCCGTACCAGCTCACGACTCACGCGACTGGGCCTTTGCCAAGCATTTCGACCTCCCTATCGTCCCACTCATCGAAGGCGACTACGACATCAACGAAGGTTCGTTCGATGCCAAGGAAGGTATCATGGCCAATTCAGCCAACGATAAGATCAACCTCAACGGCCTCACCGTCAAGGAGAGTATCGCCGCCATGAAGAAATATGTCACCGAGCAGAAGATCGGCCGTGTCAAGGTCAACTACCGCCTCCGTGACGCCATCTTCTCACGTCAGCGCTATTGGGGTGAGCCATTCCCAGTATATTATAAGGATGGCATGCCATACATGATTCCAGCCGACAAGCTCCCACTCGAGCTTCCAGAGGTTACCGAGTTCAAGCCAACCGCTACCGGCGAGCCACCACTCGGCAACGCCACCTGTTGGGCCTGGAACGAGGCAGAAGGCAAGGTCGTAGAGAAGTCACTCATCGACAACCAGACCGTCTTCCCACTCGAACTCTGCACCATGCCAGGTTTCGCAGGATCATCGGCATACTACACCCGTTACACCGATCCACACAACACTGAGGCTTTGGTAAGCCAGGAGGCCAATGAGTATTGGGACAACGTAGACCTCTACCTTGGCGGTTCGGAGCATGCTACCGGTCACCTCATCTACTCACGCTTCTGGAACAAGTTCCTCAAGGACTTCGGCGTCGTCAAGAGCGAGGAGCCATTCAAGAAGCTCATCAATCAGGGTATGATCCAGGGATCGTCACGTTTCGCTATGCGAGTCAGCGGCACCAACAAGTACGTCTCAGCCGACATCGCAGAGCAGTACGGCCAGTGTGATCCAATCCACGTCGACGTCAACTTCGTCACCGGTCTTGAGATGGATGTCGAGGCCTTCAAGGCATGGCGTCCAGAGTATGCAGAGGCAGAGATCATCTGCAACGCTGATGGCAAGTTCATCACCACTGCAGCCGTAGAGAAGATGTCAAAGTCGAAGTTCAACGTCGTCAATCCAGACGATATCTGCGAGAAGTATGGCGCCGACACACTCCGTCTCTACGAGATGTTCCTCGGTCCTATCGAGCAGTCGAAGCCATGGGATACAGCAGGTATCGACGGCGCCTTCCGTTTCCTCAAGAAGTTCTGGGCCCTCTATCAGGATCCAAAGAGCGAAGAGGCCACACTCAAGGTGGCCGACGCTGCACCAAGCGCAGACAATCTCAAGAGCCTCCACAAGCTCATCAACAAGGTTACAGGCGACATTGAGTCATTCTCATACAACACCGCCATCTCAGCCTTCATGGTAGCCGTAGGCGAGCTCACACAGCAGCAGTGCAACTCACGCGCCATCCTCGAGCCATTGACCGTCCTCATCGCACCATTCGCTCCACACATTGCAGAGGAGCTCTGGCAGCAGTTAGGACACACCACCTCGGTATGCGACGCCGAGTGGCCAAAGTACGAGGCTAAGTACACCGTCGAGAGCACCGTCAAGTATCCAGTACAGATCGGCGGCAAGATGCGCTTCACCATCGACCTTCCAGCCGACGCTTCAGCCGACGAAGTACAGGCAGCCGTCCTCGCCACCGCCGATGCACAGAAGTGGATCGATGGCAAGCCAATCAAGAAGTTCATCTTCGTACCAAAGAAGATCGTCAATATTGTGTGCTAATCTTCCGCGATAGCCACGCTATCCGGATTACACATTATATATAATAAACCACCAGCTGTTACTCACAGCTGGTGGTTATTGTTTTATCAGGCCACACGCCTTACATATTCAGCCACTCGCCAAAAGCAGTCATATCCTGCGAGTAGCTTTCGAAGAACTGAGTATCCTCGTCCTGATCGCGCTGCGGAGCGCCATCCTTCCAGCGGTAGATCTGCTTGCCATCATCCGAGGTGACAAACATACCCGCCTGATGGAGATAGACCTGGTGGTTAGCACCGAACCCCATAACCTGAGGCTCGCCATCCTTCATCCACACCAAAGCCGTCTTAGGAGCCGAACCGAAGCCATTCTGTACAAAGACCTCGAACGTACCGTCCCGATCCATATCCACCAGCATGAAGTAGTTAGCAGGACCAGACTCCGGATAAGCCTGAGCAAAGAGCTCCTTCAGCGACTCACGACTGCAAGGCAACAGCTGATCAGCCAGCTTGAAATCCAAAGCCGGACGCGTATATTCCAATTCCGTATCAATCACAGCCGCCGTATAAGAGTCGAAGCCAAGAGACTTATCGCGCAAGAACCACGACCCCGAGTCGACCACATCATCGTCATTGAAAGACCACATCATCTCACCACAGCACTTACCATTATAATGCTCGTAGACACGGATGAAGTTCTGCGACATAAACCTGTCGAAGAAATGATTACCGAAGAACGGGATCTTCGACGTCTTACCATTGCTGCGATAATAAGTCGACACACCCGACACATTATCATTCGCATCGATCACATAATCCAGACGCATACGAGTACCATCCTCCAGAGTCACCTCACCCGCATGATAATAGAGAGTCTCCTCAGGATTCTCATCTCCCTCATCCATCGCACGC
>JAZUIL010000077.1:0-7363 GCA_045642245.1 Bacteroidales bacterium | reverse complement strand
GTAGTAAAAATACGGTTGTAATATTACAAAACACCTATTTAATATAAAAAAGCAGGCGAGAAAGTTTATTTTTTCGCCTGCTTTTATTGTATTTTTGATTATTTAATAATATATTTGCGCGTTATAAACTCTCGATTTTAAAGACGATGAAACATATTAGCCGTATTTTTTCACTTCTGATTATTCTCTTGAGTGCATGTCTGTTGTCTCCAGCTTCTTTGAAAGCAGAGACGCTCGATACATGCTTTGTATCCATTTGTATTGACAATGCAGAGCATCCTTTTGCCGTTAAGAATAATGGCAAGGGTCAACCAACTGGTTACCTTACCCAGGATGCACAAAATAATATCCTTCTCTATACCGCTTGTCCTTTCATCAAGGTGACCAATGAGTCGACCAGTGAGATGCGCGATAAGTTCACCGGTGAATACCGTGTGATCACTTTCAATCGTGGAAAGGCTACCACTTACGATTATCGTCGTATTGCTCCTCGCTCAAATCAGCGTGAGTTCCGTCCAACTCGCGTCAAGAACATGCAGAATGCGATTTACTTCCGCATCGATAGTGTGAAGTCGGCTAAGATCACTTTCCAGTTGGAGAATAGCGGCAAGATGGTACGTGAGCTCAATGCTCATATCCTCGATGAGAATGCACCTAAAGAGGCTTTGGCATTGCTCAAAGGTACTTCTGCAGATACACCTCAGCCTACTGCTACTCCTGCCGGAGATGAGAAGCCTGCTAATACAGAGGCTAAGGCATCAGCAAATACAAAGGAGCCGAATTCAGAGGAAGGAACTGGTAGCGGTAAGACAATCCTTCTCACGTTGTTAATTCTCCTCGGTTTAGCCATCGGAGGTTATCTCGGATACCGAGAGTTCCGCAAACGTACTCGTGAGTCCTCTGTAATGGGAAAGCAGTATAGCGGTGAGAAGAAAATTCAGGCTCCTATTGTCAAGAGCCCTGTCGCAAAGCATGATCCTAAAAAGAATGGTCCTAAGGTCAACTTGATCCAGTCTTTGGCAGAGAAGAAGGAGTCAAAGCAATCAGCTGCTCCTGAACAGAACGTCGTTGAGAAGATCGTAACCAAAGAGGTACCAGTCGAGAAGATTGTTGAGAAGATTGTGACAAAGGAAATCCCTGTCGAGAAGATCGTTATTAAGGAAGTTCCTGTCGAGAAGATCATCGAGAAGATTGTGACAAAGGAGGTTCCTGTTGATAAAATTATAACGAAGGAAATCCCAGTAGAAAAAGTTGTTGAGAAGGTTGTCACCAAGGAAGTCCCGGTTGAGAAAGTCGTAGAGAAGGAGGTGGAGAAGGTCGTAAAGATCGACCCTAATCCAGAACTCCTCAAGCAGATTGAATCTCTTCGTACTACCGTTCAGCAGAAGCAGACCGAACTCACACAGATGCAGGCTGAGATGCAACAGAAACTGACCGAAATGGAGCAGCGATCGCTTCAGGTCAAGTCTGAGGCTCAGCAACAGGCTCAGCAGATGCTTCAGTCAGCACAGGAGCAGGCCCAGCAGCAGATTGAGGCAGTTAAGCAGGAGGCTTTACAACAGGTTCAGGCTTTCCAGCAGGAAAGTCAGAAACAAGTACTGGCCATTCAGCAGGAGAGCCAGCAACAGATTGCCGAACTTAAGCAGCAGCAGGCCGAGCAGATCGCAGCCATTCAGCAGGAAAGCCAGCAGCAGGTTGCCGAAGCTCAGCAGAAGGTACAGCAGATCGCAGAGGCCGCTAATCAGGACGTTGAAAACTATAAGCAGCGCGCCGCATTACTTGAGACACAAATTGCACAGCCACTCACCTCAAGTCGTGACGGATTGAAATCTTCGTTGTTGCTCATCGCCGAGCAAATTCAGCAGCTCAAGGATAATGTTGAGAGTCATAACGCTGATAATAATTATCACAATACGACCGTGCACATGTCCATCAAGTTCTCTCAGTTCATGCAGTGGTTTGAGAAGAATGTCATGAAGGATGAGGCTGGTGCCATTCAGAGTGCTGGTGATCTCTATGCTTTGATGCAGGGAGAGTTCAAGAGCTCTATTGAGAATACTTATTCATGGGTTTCTGAGTTGCTTCGTCTGAATGCTTACAGTGGTATTTCTCCACTCTTTGTATCAGAGGCAAAGCGTTCGGGTATCCTGATTGAGAACCTGCATGTAGCAGTAGCAGAGACCGTCGGTCTGCTTGGTAAGTATGGCATTGCCTTGGTTATTCCACATCTCTTTGTCGATGACTTTGAGGTCGATAACTATAAACTCAACAATGCACCACTCATCAACTCATTCTATCCTCACGGATTCAAGGAGCAGGAGATGGCAAAGCGCGGCGTGATTTACGACGTGATCCGTCCAGGCTATTCTGTCGATGGCGTGCTGCAGAAAGTTCCTGAGGTCAGCGCTATGATGGCAGTGGCACAATAATCCCGCTCTGTCCAGCATTTCATATAATAATCACCACCTATGTTATAAAAATAGCATAGGTGGTGATTGTTTTTATGCGCTTTTAGTATTTTGTCTTCTTGGGCTTCATCCCCTCCCTTCGAGGGAGGGCCAGGGTGGGTCTTTAAATGAGATTCACTTCCGGCTCAATCTCAACTCCGAACTTCTCCTTGACCGAAGCCACTACTTGCTGGCAGAGATTGACGATCTCTTCAGGTGTGGCTCCACCGCGATTGACCAAGACCAGACATTGCTTCTCATAGACACCGGCACGACCCACGGATTTACCTTTCCATCCACATTGCTCAATGAGCCATCCAGCAGGAATCTTGATTAGATCATCGGTCACCACATAGTGTGGTATCGTAGCCTCTTCGCCATGAGCTTCCAAACGTGTACTTCCTTCGCGCCATTCTTGCAGAATACGCTCGAACACCGATTTCTCTACCACAGGATTCTTGAAGAATGATCCTGCATTGCCCAGTTCCTTCGGATCAGGAAGCTTGCCCTGACGGATGGTAATCACAGCATTACGGACATCCTGTAGGGTAGGAACATCGATAGAAGAGAGCGCCTGCTTCAGGCCTGCATATTCCAGGTGAAGGACAGGTGAGTTCGATAGTCTCAGTACGACGCTTGTAACGATATATCGACTCTTTGCCTTAGGTTGTTTGAGCAGAGAGGCTCTGTATCCATATTGCATCTCGTTGCGTGTGAGGCGTCGTTCACATTGTCCGATCACATCCCAACACACCACTTCTTCAATCAGGTCTTTGATCTCCACTCCATAAGCGCCGATGTTCTGCACCGCGCCAGCTCCCGTTTCTCCAGGGATGAGTGAGAGGTTTTCTGCACCATACAGATCATGATCAGCACACCATTGGCAGACGTCGTCCCAAGTCGTACCTGCCTGCACTTCTATATAGCACACCTTAGAATCTGGTTCATCACCCAGATCTTCACACACGGCAATTCCCTTACCTGTGCAGTGCAGTACCACACCCGGATAATCCCCTTTGAACAGCAGATTCGAACCAGCGCCGATGTGCCAGAACGGGATTTCTCCCTTCTGTTTCTGTTGTTGCATCAGGTCTTTGATTTCGGCGTCAGCCAGTAATTCCTGCAGTTCGGCCCGAGTCTCATATTCCGCCAGAATAGCGGCTTTGACATCCATGCCGAAGGTATTGTAGGGCAGGAGAGAAGCGTTATAAACGATGGTTTTCATGCTGCAAAAATAAGTTATTTCTTCCTTTTTTCCAAATTTCATTTCCATTATCCTAATTTTTATTCTGATAATTTGTTTGTCTCACGGATTCTTCGTAATTTTGTGCTTTAATTCAGCGATTAATGAAATATTATCTTCCGTTTCTTATGAGCGGTTTTATTTTCTTTACCGACTGTATGTGTGTGACAGGAGGTTTCCCGACCTGGACTCCTGATGGTCGCTGACTCATGACAGCTTCTCGCCGTGACGATGGCAACTATCCCCGAGCTTATTGTCCTTCGTCCAATAATCCTTTTATTTTGCCAACTTAAAATATCAAAATGCTCATTATGAGCGAAAATATTTGCAAAATATAATTTTAATAAAAATAGCAATTCCAGTTTATATATATAATGTGTAATTTTGCATCGCCTATATGCATTATTATACAGCATACGACTATTACCGATAATGGGAATTACCGGTATCAAAAAAGAAAATTAATCAATTATATATTTTTGTATTTGTTATGAAAAAAATTGCCATTTATTATTTTTCTCTCGCTGCCATTGTGGGTAGCAGCTTAGTTTCTTGCCAGGACGACGATCAAGGATTCGATTATGAAACCGTTCGTGAGGCTGCACTTACTCGTGAATTTACTAAGAACTTTGAAGATCGCTATGGTAAGATTGACCCTAATCATACATGGGGATTTGATGTCATGCCAACTTCTGATGCATTAACTCGTGTTAATGTCGCTAACAAAAATCAGTGGCATACAAGAATCAATTATCACATTCCGGGATATCCAGATATTTATTATAATGCAAAAACAAATCAGACTATTAATGCAGGATACCATGTCGGTGATAATGGCAGTTATTCATATAAATCTACAGATCCCAAAGGAAGCCCTATTCCTTGTGGAGATGTTACAGACGAAGAAATTCAATATGTTTCGTGGTGGTTTAGAACCCATACTATTGAGAACAATGAGGTGATTCATTGGACTGATTTCTTTATTCAAGAGATTTCTTCAGATAATGATAGAAACCCCGATGGAACCGTTTTGAATACAACCTCGATTTATGTGCAGAATGCTGGGGGTGATTGGGTGCTAAATACGACCCAAACGGATAATTATTCAATGGACGAGATGGAGGTTAAGGCGTTTATTGAGGCTGATGGTTCTGGAGAAATTCCTGGTTATGACCATGTATACAACTTTAATGCTGGTAAATCAAATAAATTGCATAACGTGGCTTCTGTCCCTATGACAAATAATCTCGAAGATGTATGGGCTGGTTCATTGGGAAATACGAACGTTCGCAATATCGGTTTTTATACTTCATCTGGAACTGAGAATTTCGCATGTCATTATGCTCAAGACAATAAATGGCGTGATTGTTGGAAATTAGTGCACCTTGTTTTTGTAGGTGAATCTGGAAGACTATATGATGGCTATTATTTAGGTTTCGACTATGCTCGTACTTCTATAGAGGGCGGGAAAAAATATGTTGTAGAACGAGATGGGTATTACAGCAATTGGATTGTAAAATTGTCTCCAGCTACACCTATGGTTAAGAATTCAACATTTAATCGTCGTATAATGTGCGAAGACTTGGGTAATACTTTGGACTTCGATTTTAATGATATAGTTTTTGATGCGACATTTACAGTTCCGGAAACAGAACTTGATAATTTGAAACGTGAAGGATTTTGGGTAGAGTATAATGAAAAAGGCGAAAAAATAACACATACAGGTGTTGATGTAACAATTACTATCCAAGCGGCAGGAGGAACAATGCCAATCTATGTCGGTTATGATCCTGATATTGATGGTAATGCGAAATACGAAGCTCATTCTTTGCTGGACAATGAATCAACTACTCCTGTTAATGTTGGTGGAGCTTCTCATGCTGTCGCTATATATCACTACAATTTGGATAGTTCATTTGATTTGGATTTAATTCCTATATATGTTATTAATAATGGTGCAAAATATAAGATTAATTCTGCAAGGGCTAATTTGAATAACTATCACGGAGGTGTTCAGGTGACAGATAAAAATTCTTCAGAATATAGTTTAGCACCTCAAAAGTTTGCAGTTCCATGTAATTATGAATATGATGGAAAAGCATACTCTGTTCGTTGGCTGAAAGAGACTATGCAAATTGAGACTTCATATCCTCATTTCGGAGGAGACGGTGGATGGGTTACAAATCCAACTGGTAATTATTGCGAGCTTCGAGCAGATTGTACTACAGGTAATTGGAGTAATCCTTGGTTCCATTTATTGAATATTGATTCAAATTATGAAACCAATTTGATGCCTGGGACTATTACAAATACTACGTCTACAACTACTATCCAGGTTGGAACATATACTGGTGGTAGTAAGTTAGAAGGCATCGTTGATTCTGTTCTTCAATAACTGATTACAAGAAATACTATTGTTTAGAAGAACTTTAGAAGTTTCTCTGATATGTGTAAAAATCATAGCAGCAATCTAGCTGCTATGATTTTTTTATTGACTTTGTGAATTTTCACTTTGTACATAAGTCTAATTACCATTCAACTAATTTAGGGAAGTTCAATGTTCTCGCTCTATCCTTAATGACTAATGACATAATGACCAGAGTATGAAGAATTCTTGACCTAAAATAAGACGTTACGATCTCGTTTGTACCTATTTTACGTCGTGGCATCCTCTTTTCGGTACTGGAAAGAGGATGCCATGCTTTAAAATCTGCCGTCACGATTTCGTTAGTACCTATTTTACGTCGTGGTATCTTCATTTCAGTACCGGGAAAAGGATGCCATGGTCATGAAAGATACTATCGGAAATCGTAAAGTTCAATTCATGATCAAGAAATGTCGGATAGCCACTATCTTTGCACTGCAAACCCTGGATTTCATTGAACAAGGATAATCAGGGTTAACTCTACTTTTCCTAGGGTTAAGCATTTCCCATTCAATAAATCCTAGTCAACTGCGCTGCCGCATCATAGATGCCGTCACGGAGATACGCAGGATGGATCCTGGCATCGGCTATTACAAACTCTGGCTGATGCTGAAGAGGATGTTTGCCGAGGACTGGATTCCCGGGCGGGATGCCTTCCTGCATATGACCATCTCGACGACTACGGCAGATGTCCTGAAGGGACTGATCCATCATTCCGACCGAGGCGTGCAGAAATCCGTTTCTATAACGAGAAACGTCCTCACAGCAGCATTGGGTACAAGGTCCCTGACCAGGCACATACCGAGACGGGACGACAGCGCCAATGCTGGTAAAGGCTCTCGGGGGCTGTCTGCCCCCTGCCGCATGTCTTCCCCCGAGTGTTTTTCATAGTAAATACAATCGTCAACTGATTCAGTACGACGTCAACTGATTCGGTCGAAAAGTCAACTAAATCCGTACGATGTCAACTCCCTCAGGAAAAGCGTCAACTTTTTCAGGAAAGCGAGTCAACTTTTCCAGAGGCAATAGTTAACATTTCCAGTACTGATTTGTTAAAGTGTTAATTCCGAGTCAACCTTATTCAGGAAAAGTCACTATCTTTGCATGTTGTCTTGCCCTGAAATAAGTTGAATGAAAATTCAACAAAAAATGGAGCAAGCAGAAATTGAAAGAGCGATTCTTCGGGAAGAGATTCTCCTTAGAAGATCACATCATGGCGGTCCATCCGGGCCACACAAAAGTGAGCAG
>JAZUIL010000076.1:0-3357 GCA_045642245.1 Bacteroidales bacterium | reverse complement strand
TAGAGCAGGACTCACAAGGATGGTGTTCACGCAGCATTCTGTGTCGTAGTATCGGCCCAATGATTCTTCGGACGAATGTCTGCTTGAACAATTGGCTACCTATATGGATAGCCGCATATATTTTATTGCTGCAAAGATAAGCAGAATTAATAGCTTCACCAAATATTCTGCCCAATTTCTGCGCCATGAATAGAAAAAGAGAGGAAAACACGCGGTTTCGCCATGTTTTCCTCTCATTTATACGGTGGGTCAGGGAACTATCCTTTGGTCCTCTTGACCCTACTCTTGTTTGGTTCAAGGATGTTTAATTCTTGAGCACAGGACGCACATAGTATTCATTGGACTGAGGTTCCGTTTCCCAATCGCTGGTCCAACAGGTACCGCTCCAGTACAGCCACAAGAGACACGCCCCATTATCATCACTGGCCGTACTTGACCAGTAGCCCACGTTGCTTAATTCGCTATGGACTAACGAGGTAGGGAAAAACACAGAGTTCTCGGTGTAGCCCGTTTCTTTACCTGTATATTTGAAACCAATGATTCTACCAGTTGCTTCATTATTTTCTCTTACAATTGTGCAAGTAACCTTTGTGCTACCACCAGATCGTGCTGCGTTCAACAATTCTTCCATATCAGACTTGCTTGGTGTGCACCAGTTGGTTCCCCAAAGATAGATAGCTCCCTCTTCGGTTGCTAGTGTGAATGGAATTTTGTTTCCTTTATCAGTAACACTGGTTGCGCCAACGTTCTTCTCAGCGAACTTAGGACCATCTTTCCAGAGCTGTACCCAGTTCACATCAATTTCACATTCGGCAATTGTTGCTTTGGCTGTGCCTTTAGTGTCTGCTTTGAATGTGATCGGATAGATCTTGTTGCGCTTTATCTGGATACCGTCAGCCTTGGTGGTGCGCATGCTCTTGGTGGTGATGCCGTCGGTTACGTCAATCTGGAGGTAGCCGTACTTCTCGTCATCAGCGAAAATTGGGGAAGGAATCGCTATGTAAAATATCTTGCTGCCATCAGCAGGGATCTCAACATTCGCATTTCCATTTCCAGCATAGCAATCCAGAATCAGATGGTCATTTACGCCAGGATTAAGCACATCACCAATGTAGAGGGTATTTTCACTCATTTCAAAACCTGCATTTCCGTACATTGCCAGGTCAGAAGAGACCGTAATGTTTTGAACGGAAGTCATCTCTGTGTATGGCACTGTTATCTTCAGCAAAGCTGTAGCGTTCTTGAACTCAATGGGTTCCGGGGTTGGCTTAACTGTGCCATTATGAAAATCAACATTAAAGATACTACTCATTGGTGCGAAACCAATTTTATTGTCTCCTGCATAAACCTGGGTCTCAGGGAAGTAAACATCGGATTCTGTAGTTCTCAATGATGCCGGGTACATGGCATTAAACAAACGATCTGCGGCAGGATTGTCCTGAAGTACGGTCTTGCAAGTCAATGTAGCTGTAGAAGCGTCAACACCTGGAGTTGCCTCATAAATATACGTGCCCTCATTCTCTAAGTGTTCATCTTTAAAAATCACCACTACCTCATCACCATTCTCCCAGTTGACCTTATTACCCTCACCCAGTGCAGTACGTGTACCCGTACCCTCGATGGTGGCCGTGAATGTCGGAGGGGTCTTGACTACTGGTGCCTCGATGTCGTTGATGACGCTATCCTCGGTCGAGCAACTGCCGAGCGCTGCTATCGCAGCCGCAGCCATGAAAAAGTATTTCTTCATCTTCGTCATCGTATTAAGAGTTAAACCAGCCAGAGGTGCTTACTTCCTCATAATCCTCATTTTGAGCACTTGTACTCGTGGCAATAATATCTGCCTCCTTGATCTCTACAACCTTGAATTCAGGCTTAAAATACAGTTTCTTCATTTTATTATTGGAGTTATATTTATATTCAAATTTGGCACAAATATAAGAAAAATCTCGAAATAACACCGCGCAAAACGTATATTTCTTTATTTCACCCCCTATTTTAAGTCGTTTTGCACTTTTTTTTCTGCATCTCAGTTGCATTTTGGGGATGGAATGGGGGGAATCGGCCATGCAGACACGGCGAATGGGATCAGAGGGACAGGTCCCTGATCCGCCTAAAATTCTGGAAATTCTTTCAAGTCATCAGCATCGAAATATGTAAGATACTCATCATCGTCAGGATTTGAGTCACACACTCTACCGTGCTGTCGGCTGATGAATGAGGCATCTTTATTGCTGGTGGCTCGTTGTACAATGGTGTATGGGACCCCAGTCAGTCGTGACAAAGTACGAGGCCCTACGCCTTGTTCATGTGCATTGTATATCACCGCCTTCTGTTCGGGGCGAGACAACTGTTGAAACTCTTCTGCATTCTTCGCACCACATTGTGATTCGATGAGCCTCCACACATCCTGATCGCTAACGTTCACCTTGCGCTGTTGTGTATCCACATCGAGAAGGCCAGACTCCTCATCATCGGTCATCGGGTTATTTACCAGATCGGTCAGATCGTTGAACGAAATCCTACGTAGCACGGTATCGGTCGAGCAGAAAGGAGTTTTGCATTGGCCTAAATACTCTGGCCAACTACTCCATGCATATTCAGACAGATGATCCACCAGATGCGGTTTGAGCGGGTTCTGATGAATATAGCGTAGCAACGTCATGAAGTAGTTCCAGTCTTCTACAGGTTGACTCTTGAAGCGCTCCTGAAAAAGATGTCCTATACGGCCGTATTTGTGGTTATAGTAAAAGACATAGGCCGATGAAAGTCGCTTGATGACGTCTCCTATCGGTTCGTCTTTTTCTTTGACCAGGAGGTGTATATGATTGCCCATCAGACAATAGGCATAGACATAGAAATGACGATCTGCTACTTCGTGTTCTGATCCGATACCACATTGGCGCTGAAGGATGCGGACAAAATACTGATAATCATCAGCAGAGTCAAAGATCTGCTGTTTGTTTACACCGCGAAGTATAACATGGTATACTTGTATGGAAGAGCGCTCTCGCGCAACACGTGGCATGGGAATATGTATTAAATTTGGGCACAAAGATAATGCTTTTTAGCAATAATGCCAAAATTTAGCAGATAAAAATTCATCGTCGTTCTATTTGGGGCGTTACACACCGACGGACGAAAAAAATAAGCAACGGCACTGTGGATGGCGCCGTTGCTGTGTGGTGGGTGGATCAGGTACCTGTCCCTTTGATCCCAGGGACAGATACCGCAATTCTATTTCTCAAACACTACTCGTCCGTTTCTGATCACGAATCCCTTCCCCTTGGAAGGCTGACCCATGAGGTTATAGCGGAGACCACTGCCATTGCTGCGGTCACCTACCTGCTCGATGCCGGT
>JAZUIL010000075.1:0-5670 GCA_045642245.1 Bacteroidales bacterium | reverse complement strand
CCATTCCCAGTTACAGTTATGTCCTAAGAATAATGAGATAGACCGGCCTTTCTCTAAAGATTGATTAATGGCTTCCAAATTGTTGAATACCATGCGCTTCTGCAATTCTTCCTTTGAAATGGAGAAGAATTTGACCGATTCAACAATCAGGTCACAGAAATAGAGATAGAAACGCTTCTCAATTTTGATAATCTGTTTGATGTCCTTATCGGGGAAACATTCAGTTAGATTCTTTCTCACCAGTTTCCTCCTGTATCGAGCCACATGATATACGATCAAGAAGAAGCAAGAAGAAAAACAGTAATGGATGGGCAAAGGTAATTTGCTCACCAACCACCATAATCCGAAAAGGATATAATAGAGTATGTCTTGAAAAAACTTCTTCATCTAATTTCTTCTTCTTCTTCTTCTTTCGCTCGATCGATGATGCTAAAGGTTAGCCTCTGGCATCTTCTTCCCAGTTTTTGTCTTTAACTTCTTCGCGGAAAAGGGCTGCGGCCACGATGTCGTTGGCACTATTGATGATATCTCGCTTGATTTTGGTCGTGCTGATACCCTCAGTATAGGGGAAATAAACCACCTCTTTGCCAGGCTGAGACTTCATCCATTCCAAACCTTCGAGGTATTTCTCCTTCCAGTCGTCGCCTATGGTGACAATATCAATCTGCTCACGTTGCAATTGGGCAATCTCAGTAAGTTTGGTCTGCTTGACGGCTTTGGTGACACATTTGATGGACTGAACAATACGGAAACGCTGTTCGAAAGGGATGATTGGTTTCATTCCTTTATAGTGTTCGATGAGTTCATCGGTGCTGACACCTACAATGAGTTCGTCTCCCAGAGCCGCAGACTTCTCGAGAATATTGAGATGTCCGATATGGAAGAGATCAAAACTACCTGATGTAAATACTCTTTTCATAGATGACTTGAATCGTAGGATTAACGAGTTTCGATTTCTCGGATGGCCTCGGCCAGGATGTCAAGATCTTTTTCGTCCTGAATACCCATGTGTGAGACACGGAAGAAGTTTGGTGTGCCACTTGGCATGACATAGATACCCTTCTTCTGCAGCTCCTTAAACAAGATATCGCCGTTACGTTTTACATAAAAACCAGTGATAGCATTCGCTGGAACTTCTGCAGGAATCTCCCAATCATACTCTGCACATTTCTGACGGAAATAAAGCGCTTTGCGACGAGTAGCTGCCACGATGGCTGGCAGTCCAAGCTCGGTATTTCGCTTCATACGTTCGTGGATCTGCATGAACAATGTGGTAGCAGGACTGAATGGTGTCTGTCCGCGCTCCATATTCTTCAGATTATCGTCAAAATCAAAATAGTAGTTGGTCGGATTGAACTTACGCTTCAGTGCTTCTGCAGACAGAAAGACAAGAGCAGCACCCGGAGGAACGTTAAGTCCTTTCTGTGTACTTGTAATAGCAATGTCGATTCCGAGTTCGTCCATGGTGAATTCTTCAGCGAGGAAAGAACTGATCACATCTACTACGAAGCTGACCTGATATTTCTTACAGATAGCAGAGATTTTCTTTAAGTCGAAAAGCTGGCCAGAAGAAGTCTCGTGGTGCTGACAGAGAAATACCTGTGGGCGAGAAGCCTCTACCTGACGCTCCAACTCTGCATAATCAATATCGTGAGCAAACGGAACTTTCATCACATCGCATTCCACGTTGTGATAATCGCAGAGCTGAGCCCAACGATGTCCGAACGAACCTCCATCGATGATAAATGCTTTGCCTTGTGCAGCCACATAATTCTCAACGACAGCGTCCATGGCACCTGTACCTGACGCTGTGTAGAACATGACACGGCCACCAGTACAGCCAATCATTTTGAGGAGCATCTGCTCGTTCTCTTTCATGATGCCAGAGAACCACTCAGTGCGCATATATGGAATCTGCTGTGCGGCAATCTGAAGGATGTCTTCTTCGATATTGCCTGGAAAAGCGTATGTATACATTTAAGATGAAATGAAATTGAAATTTTTTTCAACGCGAAAGAGCTGTAACGACTCTTTGTGCAAATGGATTATCTCTTGATTCTACCAAAGGTTTTGATGCTCGTGTATTTTCGCCAAAGATTCAGCTTGCGCTTGGTTGGTACGCCATGACGACGGATATAATCTTCAGCTTCAGCTATCATACGTTCGCAGCAATGGCCGTCGAGGTGTGGATCATAGTTGTCCACGATCCATTTGCGCTTGGCAATACTCTCTGGATCTGTGAGTGCACGGTCAAAGGCCTGGATGAGATCTGCTGGCTGGGTGATGTCCTCCCAATAGATATCCTTCGCAATCGTGTCGAGTGTGATGACAGGACGGTTGAGCAGCAGGAATTCATATACTGCAGATGAGGTGTCGCTGATCATCACATCACTCATCATCTGGTAACGAGTCACATTCTCGCTGGCTTCAATATAGATGGCATTCTCTTGCGAAGCGGCCCATGAACGATATTCGTCGCACCACTCCTTGCGAGTCAGTGGGTGGAACTTCATCAGAAGTAATATGTCTCGTTCCTTGATCAACTTCTCCAAGGATTCTTTAATCTTAGGCAAAGAAGTCAGTTTTGGTGAGAAGGTAGGAGCGTAGATGACGATCTGACTCTTGCCATATTTCTTCAGCAGTTCCTGCTTCTCTTCGTCGTAGTCATGCAAGCGATTGAAGATCCAGTCCTGCTTTGTCCAACCAGTCTCTCGTACTTCGAAGTCCTTGTATTTACGTGCTGAGGCCTCAAAGTGAGAAGTGAAATAAGGACCTTGTGTAAGATATGTGTCGAAGTAACGACGGATAATCCAGTGGTCTTTCTTCTCTGCTGCATAGCCATGGAAGACCTGGATCTTCACACCTGGCAGATAGTATGGAACAATATTGCCTGGCACGTAGATGGCCTCCGGATTGAAGTCATAGACAGCTTGGATTGAGTCTGTCCACTGAGCGTCCTCGTTCAGCTTGAAATCCTTGATCTTTTTCGTGTGAATATACCACAACACGGTATGACGACCCTGCTTTGCCGCTTCATCAGCAATAGGCTGCAGGATGTCGATCGCATAACGGTTTTCACAGAAGAGAACTATTCGCATATATATTGTTTTTTCAAATTTTCAAAGTCTATATCCTTGTATGAACTATTGAAGTCACAATAGTCGTGGTAGTGAGAAAAACGCTTCTCTACCGGAGGAAGTTGCATGTAGTCATCACCATAGATGGCAGAGAGGAATACATGTGGTTCAGTCGGGACATTGGCGCTGACTCCTTCGAACTCCATTCTCTTAGGGGTTCCGAAGTTCTCCTTTGGGACGACTTTCAATCCGTCGTCATGAGACATGAGAAAATCACAATTCTTCTTTCCTTCATATTCTCTGATGACCTTCTGGATCTTCTGATGAAGCCATTTTTTGCTAAACAGCTTTTGAGCTAAGAGCGGACCCCAAGAACTTGGTCCATGTCCATGCTTATAAGGATTCCTGTATACAAGATACAACAGGCGTCTCAGCAGGTTGAACTTATAGAAATGGACAGCGCGCAGAAATTTCGAGTTCGGTACCTCGTCAAATGGAAAAATATCCATATAGAGTCCCCCTGCATATCCTAAATGGAAATTCTCGACCAGGGTAGTAGAGGTGTCTTCTATCTTGGCGAAATACTTCGGATAGTGTGCCGTATTCTCGTGATTAACGATATAGAATGGCTTTGGAATCCATTCGTCTGCATGCTGCATCAGGATATCGTAATCCTTGCGAGACAAAGCAATGTCCATATCATCATCCCAGGGAATGAATCCTTTGTGACGTACTGCACCGAGGAGTGTTCCGAAGGCGATATAATAGGTCAGGCCATGTTCCTGACAAACTTTGTCTATGCATCGCAGAAGCCCCAAGCTATTGAGCTGAAGATCGCGAATCTCATAATTGAACTTTTTCTCTTGCATGAAAAATCAATTGATAATGCTGAATTAAAAAAACTGATTAATAAATGACTTATTTATAAAATGCCAGAAACATAATCCAGCATCAATTGACACAAGTCCAGTTATTTAATTTGATCAAAGCCTTCACCGAATACACCGTGGCAGAACTGCTGGCTGACCATAGCGTTCGGATCTATGCTTTTGATGAGTGTAAAGACATATTGGCTCTCATACTTACGACAGAGCACCATGACGACATCAACGTCTTGTTTAGAGTACCATCCTTGACCTTTCAGTATGGTCACACCACGGTTCATCTGGTGGTTGATGGCATCGGCTATGAGTTCATGCCGTTTGCTGATGATCATGAACTGTACGGTCTGACGGTTACCATCGAGGACATAATCCATGGTAATACTAGCTATAAGCGTGAAGACGACACCATAGACAATGACTTCAAACGAATGGAAGAGCAGATATGAGCTTGCAATGATGCAGATATCGACCAGCTGCATGGCGCGTCCCATACTCATGTTTGAATACTTATTGATCAATGCCACAATGATATCAGTACCACCAGTAGAACCGTTGTGAGTAAAAACCAATGCAAGACCAGCTCCACCTAACATGGCGCCGATAAGCACGTGCATGAACTTGTCTTCTCCTGGTGTAATCAGAGGATAAGCTGCAAAGATCGGTTGGAAAAGACCGATAAACAAAGACAGAAGAGATACTCCAATCAGTGTCCTGATGACAAAAAGTTTGGTCAACGCCTTGAAAGCAATCAGAAGCAGCAGGATATTGAGCACCCAGATGGTAATAGCTGGAGGGATCTGCATGGCGTAGAACATCAGTGATGATATACCAGCCACACCTCCCTGCACGAGCTGTTCAGGAAGGATGAATGCATCATAACCGATAGAGTAGAGTGCGATACCGCAGAGAATGAAGAAATAATCTTTCATCATCTGTTTCTGTTTGCGGGCCTCTATCAGTTTGGTAAAATGTTTATTCATATAAATTGTTTGGCGGGGCGAACTCTTAACTATAAATCCTTTTTTTATCGGATGGTGACCTGTGTCGCACCAAATCCATATTGCTGGAACGAAGCATCCTGCCAGTCGCATTTCGAATAGCGGAGTTTCAGTTCATCGATAATAGCCTTGCGCAAGACGCCTTCGCCTTTGCCATGAATAAAGACGATTTTCTGACCTTTTGCATTTTTGTACGATTGCATTGTCTGGCGGAAAATACCCAGCTGATGTTCTAGCATAGCGGCGTTATTCATTCCAGATGTTGTCTCAAGCAAAGCGTCAATGTGCAGATCTACTTCGATGATGCCATTGCGAAGCACTTCATGAGGATTGCTCTTGATAGTGTTTGCAACACCTTTCTTGACGTTGTCTTTTGTGCCGTATTGAGCACGAAGCAAGGCCAGCTTAAGATCACTCATCTCTGCTTTTAGCGCATGGATTTCTTCTTTTAGCTGACGGTTTTCTTCTTTGAGTTTATCTACTTCTGTCATCGCCTGACGTGCAGCCATCTGAGCTCGAGTCAGAGGAGCCTGGTGCACAGGAGCGTGACCGGCCTGACGCTGGTCCTCTTCCTCACTCACCACTACACATTGTGAGGCAAGCGTTGGTATCTCGAAGCCATCCTCGTCTTCCACCATTACGAGACCTTTGCTGTCAAAGCCCTTGACAGTGCCACCTCCCTGAGCGTCGAGGAATCTTACTTTATCTCCA
>JAZUIL010000074.1:0-9898 GCA_045642245.1 Bacteroidales bacterium | reverse complement strand
TTCCGGAGCCTGACACACCTGTCACCACCGTCATCACACCTAATGGGAACTTGACAGAGATATCTTTCAGGTTGTTATGTACGGCGCCTTTCACTTCGATGTAGCTACTCCAAGGACGAGTCTTCTTCGGAATCGCAATGGTCTCCTCTCCGGTCAAGAATTTGGTGGTATACGACGCGTTGCGCTCCTTCGAATCCACCTTCACCGGACCTTGATATACAATCTCTCCTCCAAAGCGTCCTGCACGTGGACCGACATCGATCAGATAGTCAGCCGAGCGGATGATCTCCTCATCATGTTCCACGACGATCACCGTATTTCCTTGGTCTCGCAGTTCTCGCAACACATGGATCAACTGATCGGTATCGCGGCTATGCAAGCCGATAGAAGGCTCATCAAGGATATACATCGAACCTACCAATGCAGAACCTAACGAGGTAGCCAGATTAATACGCTGCGATTCACCACCAGACAAACTGTTCGACAGTCGGTCAAGCGTCAGATAAGAGAGACCTACTTCCTGCAGGAAATGCAGACGGTTCTTGATCTCCGTCAACAGACGTTTTGCCACAATAGCATCATGTTCATCGAGCTGCAACTGATCGAACCAAGGAATCAACTCTCCTACCGACATCCTGACGATCTCAGTGATGTTCTTGCCATTGATACGGACATAAGAAGCCTCCTTCTTCAGTCGTGAACCTTTACACTCCGGACACAGTGTCTTGCCGCGATAGCGCGCCTGCATCACACGATACTGAATCTTATAAAGGTTCTCCGACACCATCTGGAAGAAGTCCTCGATACCATACAGCACCTTACTCTCTTCCCATCCGGTCACCTCGCTGAACTCAGCGCTGTCCTCACGTTCCTTACGCGACATCACACCGGCAGGATAGCCTTGCCACAGCAGGTCTTTCTGCTCCTGTGTCAACTGATAGTAAGGTCGATGAATAGGGAATGGCTGTCCGTCGCTCAGGATGACCTCTCCTACGCGGCTGATGAAGTATTTCTTCCACTCCGACATCTTATCGCCACGCCAAGGGACGACACAGTCTTCAAAGAGCGACAACGCCTTGTTCGGGATCACCAGATCTTCGTCGATACCCAAGACTTTACCGAAGCCTTCACACTTCGGACAAGCTCCCATCGGCGAGTTAAAGTTGAACATCATGTCCGAAGGCTCCTCGAAGGTCATGCCATCGGCCTCAAAGCGCTTACTGAAAAGATAGACGCCTTCTGTCTCAGCCGCCTCTGCCGTCTTACCGCCGAATGACTTCAGCAGCATCTCGTCATTACCTTCGTAGAACGCTGTCTCCACACTGTCACAGAAACGACTGATAGCCGCCTGATCTGCCAGTGGCAACTGGAAACGATCGATCACCAGATTAAACGGTGCTGCGATCACCTCCTCCAGCTTGATGAACTGTCCATTACTCTCTGCACGAGAAAAACCAGACTTAATCAGGACCTCAATATGCTGTTCGAGCGATCTTCCTTCCGGCACGTCCACACGTACAAGGATAGCGACGCGTGTACCCGCTGGCATCTGCTGAGCACGCTGCAACACATCTTCCGTCGTGTGTTTCTTGACCAGCTGACCGCTGATCGGACTGATGGTCTTACCGATACGAGCAAAGAGCAGACGCAGGTAGTCGTAGATCTCGGTCGAAGTACCTACCGTGCTTCGTGGATTACGTACCACGACCTTCTGCTGAATGGCTACTGCAGGAGGAATACCTAAGATATAGTCACACTCCGGCTTTCCCATTCGGCCAAGGAACTGGCGAGCATAAGACGACAGCGACTCCACATAGCGGCGCTGACCTTCTGCATAGAGCGTATCAAAGGCCAAGCTGGACTTTCCCGAACCTGACAGGCCCGTGACCACCACCAGCTTACCACGCGGAATCTCAACATCTATATTCTTCAGATTGTTGACACGCGCACCTTTGACATAAATATTTCCTTCTTCCATGGATAGTGAGGAGTTAGGAGTGAGGAGTTAGGAGTTATTTTTGAGCTCTAAACGAACCACATTCTCCACATGCTGTGTATGTGGGAACATATCCACCGGCTGAATGTCGGTCACACGATACTTCACATCGAGCAACTGCAGGTCACGAGCCTGAGTAGCAGGATTACAGCTCACGTAGACGATGACCTTAGGCTCTGCATTCAGGATCACATTCACTACATCCTCATGCATACCAGCACGTGGAGGATCGGTGATGATGATATCCGGACGACCATGTTCTGCAATGAAATCATCGGTCAGGATATCCTTCATATCGCCTGCATAGAACAAGGTATTGTCAATGCCATTGAATGCCGAGTTGATCTTAGCATCCTCGATGGCATCTGCTACATACTCAATACCGATGACCTTACGTGCACTGCGAGCCACGAAGTTGGCAATGGTGCCAGTACCGGTGTAGAGGTCGTAGACGAGAGGCAAGCCCCCCTCGATCCCCCCAAGGGGGGATGACTGTCGGCTGGTCTCTCCCCCTTGGGGGAGCTGGAGGGGGCTTAGACCTGCGAAGTTGCGCGTATGCTTATACAGCTCGTAAGCCTGCTTAGAGTTTGTCTGATAGAAAGACTTAGGTCCTACCTTGAACTTCAGGCCTTCCATCTCCTCGATCATATGATCCTTGCCGAAATAGCACTGCACTGGCAGATCGCTCCATGCATCGTTCTGCTTCTGGTTGATGACATACATCAGCGAAGAGAACTGAGGGAACTGCTCATGGATGGCAGCCATCAGCTGCTCGATCTTCTTCTCATCAGGCTCACCAAAGATCACGATAAGCATCTTCTCGCCTGTCAAAGCCGTACGTACCACCATATTTCGCAGGAGGCCATGCTGGTTACGAAGGTCGAAGAAAGTCAGATCATTGTCGATGGCATACTGACGGATCCAGAGACGTACATCATTCGAGATCTCTTCCTGCAGGTAGCACGTCTCGATATCGAGCACCTTATCAAAGCTGTCAGGGATATGGAAGCCTAAGCCTGGCTCGAAAGGAATCTCCTTACCCTCGGCACGCAGACGATCCATCTCCTCAAACGAGATCCATTTCTTGTTCGAGAAGGTAAACTCCAGCTTATTACGATAGTGGAATGGCTGGCCGTCACAAAGCTCCGCCTGATGATCAGGATCTGCACAGCCGTCGATAGGACTGCATGCAGGAAGTTCCACCTTACCGATACGTGTCAATGCATCCATCACCTGCTGTTGCTTGAATCGCAACTGCTCAGCGTATGGCACATGCTGCCATTTGCAACCGCCACACACCCCGAAGTGCTGGCAGAAAGGCTGCACGCGCGTAGGAGAAGGCTCCACCATATTCACGATCTTACCTTCGGCAAACGAACTGCGAGACTTCAGGATCTGCACATCGCACACATCACCTTCAGCAGCGAATGGCACAAACAGGACCTTACGGATCTGGTTACCTTCCTTATCACGGCTGGCACCTCCGTTAGCTCCTACACTGTCAAAGTGAGCCACACATTTGCCTTCAGCAGCGTATCGTTCTATTTTGATTCCCTTCAAGAGAGGGAGTTGTTTTCTTTTTCTTTCCATATATAATTCTTAATTCCGTCATAGAAATCATAGTAAACCATTCTTATTCTTGATTTCCTTTGATTTCTTTGGTGGAGTCATTATTTCTTCACCTTGATGGCATCACCTTTCTGGTTCACGATGGCGCGATAGAAATCCTCGCTATAAGCCGGATGCTTCGGAGAAACAGGCAGACCCCATTCCGTACGTTCGAACTTTCCATCCTTCTCTACCTTGACATTACCGTCGAGGTACTTCACAAGCAGATGCACGGCCAAATCCTGATAACGGAGTGTCGCATTGTCAGCCTCCGCACATGAGTACTTGGTCAGATAGTCCGTTGCTTCGTCCAGCTTACCAGCCTCCACCAATGCCAACGCCTGAGCATCGACCTCCTTCTCCTGCTGATCCCAACGATCGAAGAGTTCTGTACGAACCGCCTCCACATCCGGACTCATCAAGTCCCACGTCGTATATCGCTGTTGTGACACCCAAGAGGTCATCCAGAAAAGAGAAGTCCACGAGAAGGTAAGCATATCGCCATTACCTACACTCAGACATCTAGGCGCCTTACTGATGTTGTTATAGATTGGCACATAGAGCGCCGTAGCAGCATCATCCACGCCGAACCAGGTCTTAGCACCTACCTCACGTGGCAACCAGCCTCGCATCACTGACACGAAGGTAGAGGCTGTCTGCTGTGTACCGATGGCACGTTCGTGACGATACTCCACACCATCGACCTCCCAGGTCATCGGACGCCAGCGATAAGGACTATGGAATGGACCACCACCTACATCCTGAGTCATATCCCATGGCGTACCTTCATAATGATCGGCCAGACCTTGCTGGATGTCACGATGAGAAAGCAGACGATCAGCCTTGATATAGAGAGGCAATACTGGCACGTCCTCACCTTTGGCATTCACATAGCCTGTAGCGGTAGGAATTCCTTCCATGTCCACGAATGGGAAATACTTCTCCATTCCTTTGGCAATCGAATTGAACCAGGCCCATACACGACCATCACAGCCACGGAAAGCGCCATGATCGGTGTCTGCATACGCCTTAGCGAAGTCAAAGTTCGCATCCGTTCCGTTGACATCATACTTACCACACGCCTTAGCGAAAGAGATCAGATCGGTACTGAAGTAGCAACTGTCACCGACCTCATAACGCTTATAGAACTTTGTCTTGAGGCCAGCGCCTTCATAGTTGATCATACTCTTCACCTTGGCGATCTTACGACCTGCCTGAGGAAAAGTATGGATTCGCGCCTGATTGGCATGACAAGACACACAATCCTCCGGAATCAGACGAGCCACCCATACAGCGCCTTTCTGGCCGATGGCGCCAGTCTCTCCGATCGGCTGGCCAGGAGTTCCTTTGCCAACGAGATCCATCACCCAGATCTCATTAGGATCACCGATCGAGAAAGACTCTCCCGATGAATAGTAACCATATTCCTCCACCAGCTGTGTCATGATGTCAATGGCCTCACGCGCCGTCTTAGCACGTTCCAAAGTGATGTAGATCAATGAGCCATAATCCACCATACCGGTCTTATCGGCAAGAGGCAAGTCTCCACCCCAGGTAGATTCGGCAATGGTCACCTGCCACTCATTGACATTACCTACCACACGATAGGTATGAGCAGGCTGTGGAATCTGTCCGATCGGCTTCTGGCTATCCCAGTCAATGACCTTTCGCATCTCACCAGGCTGATGATCTGCAGCAGCAGTGTAATAAAGCTCGCCATAGAGCTCGTGGCTGTCGGCATTATAACTGATCATCGTAGCGCCATTGACCGACGCTTTCTTACCTACCAGCATGTTGGTACAAGCCAGTGCAGGAAGAACAGTCAGCAGAGCCAGGACAGGGAGGATATATTTCTTCATTTATCGTATAATTTTCTATGAGGTGAATATATTATTCACGCGCAAATATAATGAATTATTTTGAATCTGCCATATTCTGGAGCATGAAACCTGATAATTTTACGCAAATTTAGATGTTATACTATCTGCCAAATGGCATTTTCAATATTAAAATAACAAAAAATTTTGTGAGAATATGTTTTCTTGCAATCTTTGCAGAGTACCGTACCCTGCGCCGTAAAGCCATGCTCAATGAGAACGTAGTTCATAGCGATGAGAATGGCAATCCTATCCTTGTACCAGCACGAGAGGTATTTACCAAGCTTTATAATGAGCCTGTGCCAACGTTCTAAAAAACATTGGCACAGGCTCAGATATACTTTAGTTAGTCAACAAAAGACTTTTTTACGTCCTCTTAACAAATATAATTATGACTCTTTTTCGTCGTTATTATAAACCCTTTGTATTCTCTTCTTTCGGTTTCACATTTTAAACACATACAAATATGCGACCGCCTTTTCCGAATGATACATCTCCTTTTACTAGCATTGAAAGATAAAAACCTAATGCCATCAATGCGAACCATGAAATAATAGCCCACCCAAAAGAATCTATCATCAGGAGTATACAAATAAACAATACTGCGAGAAGGAATAAGAGCATTTTTTCTTGATCGTAACGGACTAAAAATGCACCACCGTAAATAGACTTTACAATATATCTACATTTAACTAGAGGATTGGATATTCTTATTTCTTTGAACGAAATAACCTCCTTAACAATGTCCTCAGTATGCCCATCAACTACTAGTCGAGCCGCAAGTTTTTCTATGAGTGTAGCATACATTTTCTCAATACCTCCCATATGTTCTATGTATAACCGAATCTGGTTATCTCTAGAATGAGCACGTACTTTATGAAACACAACAAGCAAAACTATAACTGCTAAACAAATAAAAATCCACATAGATTTTAATGTATAAAATATAGTAATATCTTTTATTTATTTCGATCTCAAATTCTTAATATTTGATTTCAGAAGGGTTTGCTACTTGCTTTAGTTCACCATCATTCACAAAGTCATACTTGATGACCTGTGCCAGCTGTGGCACCTCTTCATCTTCCGAGGTATCTACCCATTGCTCACACTGCTTCAGTACCACGTTCAGTGCATCTGCTTCTTCCTCTGGCGGATACTTATACTTCTTCAGCAGACGCTTCACCAGACGGCGCATATTAGCGCGTTCAGCCTCACGTCTGTTCCAGTCAAGCGTACGATTCTTGCGAAGCGTCTCAGTAAGCTCACGCGTCAGTTCTATAAGCTGGTCGTTGGTATAGAAGTCCTTCACGGCCTGAGGACGAGTCAGCGCGTCATAGAAAGCTTTCTCCTCATGCGAGAGGCCGAGCTCATTACCTTCCTGTTCGGCTTTCATCATCTCCTCAGCCATCTTCAGCAATTCTGCTATCACCTCCTCATTCGTGATCAGGCCGTTGATGTAGCGGTTCAATGTCTCTGAGAAGCGATTACTGAAGAGCTCACCAGTCACGAGGTTCGTACGCGAAAGGTTCCTGACACGGCCACGAAGCAGGTTCTCCAGCAACTTGGCAGCCAGGTTCTTCTCCTTCATCTTACGCACCTCTTCCATGAACTTCTCATCAAAGAGCGAGAACTCCGTCTGTTCGTCAAAAAGGTTCACCACACCTTCACTCTTCACACTCTGTTCCAAGAGTGCTGCAATGCGCTTATTGATGTCCTTCTTGGTGATCTTTCCCGGATTCTGCAGGCGCAGTATCAAGATGCGAACCGACTCCATAAAGCTCACCTCAAAGCGCTCCTCTTCAGTAAGCAGAGAGCGACAGAGCGTTACGGCCTGACGCAGGAGCGAAGCGTTCTTCACAAACTCTTTGCAGTCATCAGCCTTCGTAGGTTTCATCAGGAAGTTCACAGCACCCTTGATGAGCTTGGCTCTCACTACAGGCGTACCGTCATGGAACATACTATAGTCATAGCCATGCAGCAAGTCACGGCAGATCTCGAGCTTCTCCTTAAACTCCGAGTACGCCTTCTTACGGATGTCATTCTCACCGTAGTTGTCACGGTCACGCTTCGTATAGCGCTTCATGGCTTCCTTCAGCGCTGCAGCAATACCTACGTAATCCACAATCAGGCCACCGGCCTTGTCAGGGAACACACGATTTACACGAGCAATGGCCTGCATCAGGTTATGGTCCTTCATCGGCTTATACACATACATCGTAGCCAATGATGGCACGTCGAAACCAGTCAACCACATATCCACCACGATGGCAATCTTCATCGGGTCGTTGATGTCCTTGAACTTCTTAGCCAGTTCTTTCTTATAGGCTTTACCACCGATGATGTCTGCCCATTCCTCCGGATCCTGATTACCACCAGTCATGACCACCTTCACCTTCTCTGTCCAGTCAGGACGCAGTTCGAGGATCTTCTTATAGATCTTCATGGCAATAGGACGTGAATAGGCCACCAGCATAGCCTTACCCGAGCAGACATACTGGCGGTTGTCCTCATAGTGTTGCAGGATGTCCTTCACCAGATCGCTGATCGTCTGATCATTGCCGAGCAAGGAATCCATGTGTGCCATTTCCTTCTTGTTCTCCTCCAGATCAGCCTCTGAGGCGCCATCCATACGTAGCTGGTCATACTCTGCGTCGATCTTAGCCAATACCTCATCATCGAGTTTCAGCTTGATGACACGGCTCTCGTAGTAGACCGGACGTGTAGCACCATCCTTCACCGCCTGTGTCATATCGTAGACGTCAATATCGTCACCGAAGATCTCGCGTGTGTCACGATCCTTGTCAGAGATTGGCGTACCAGTAAAGCCGATATAAGAAGCGTTTGGCAGTGAGTTTCTGATCTTACGCGCTGCACCGATGTGTACGTTTCCTTCCGTGTCAATCTTCTCCTCCATGCCATACTGACCACGGTGCGCCTCATCGGTCATGACAATGATGTTGTCACGCTCTGACAGCGGACCGTCAAAGTCATCGAACTTCTGCATGGTGGTGAAGAAGATACCGCCTGAGTGACGATTCTTCAGCAACGCTTTGAGCGACGTAGGATCGTTCTCTCCGTTGCGACTGGTACACTGTACGGCACGCTGGCGCAGGAAGTCCACCGTACGTGAGAACTGGCCGTAGAGCTGTTCGTCCAGGTCATTACGATCTGTGATCACTACGATGGTAGGATTCATCCCCTGCACCTTCGGATGGTGAGCCAGGAAGACCATCGAGAGGCTCTTACCCGAACCTTGTGTGTGCCAGAACACACCTATCTTGCCATTCCCCTGTACCGCCTCCTCAGTTTTATTCGCTGCTTTCTCCACCGCATAATACTGATGATAGCCGGCCAGAATCTTGGCATAGCGGCCCTCACTCACATCAAAGAGAATATAGTTCTTCAGCAGGTTCAGCAGCACATGAGGTGTAAACACCGCACGGAAGGCTGTGTCAAAGTCAGCCACTTCGCCTGTCGGCTGTTTCCACTCCATGTAGCGGTCTTCATTGGCTGTCACCGTGCCGATCTTGGTCAGCGCCATGTCACTCATGACGTTAAAAGCGTTGTAGTGGAAGAGCGTAGGGATCAGCTTCTGGTAATTCTTCAGTTGCAGATACGCCTCACTGGCGTCTGTATCTTCGCGTGAAGGCGATTTCAGCTCGATGACTACCAGCGGCAAGCCATTGACAAACATCACGATATCCGGACGCTTGGTATCATGTTCCTTGATGGTGTACTGGTTCACTACGAGGAAGTCGTTCTTCTCTACGTGCTCGAAGTCTATCAGCTGCACAATGCCCGTCTTCAGCTGGTGCTTGGCGTCATTATACTGCACCTCTACGCCATACTGCATCATCTGTGTGAACTTAAAGTTACACTCGTAGAGCGAAGCACCCTCTATCTGGTGCAGCTTCTTGATGGCTTCGCTGATAGCATACGGAGGCAAGCCAGGATTGATACGCTGCAGACAGCTCTCCATCGCTTCTTCAAGCAACGGATCGGTGTAGTCACGATCAATGTCAGGACCATAAAGAGTTTGATATCCCAGATCCTGAAACAGTTCTAACAAAGCCTTCTCGTAATCTTCTTCTTTGAATAGAAACATAGCGTACCGTTTTGTAGTTTGCAGAGCTGATTATTCTGCTGATTCTTTATATGAATTATACTCGATAAAAGCTTTAGCAATGACATCAAAAGATTCGATACTGAAAGATATATCACCTTGTTTGTTCTTAAAGGAAACAATGGTCTGACCCTTATCATTTTTCATAACGTATGCTACTTCTCTAAGGTCAATAACTGCACATATAGCGCCATCAGATGAGAGTGTAAGTATATAATCTTTTTGTTTCATTGTTTAATTAATTAGTTATAGTTTAATTTGTCCGGACATGAGTTTGGGAAGGAGGGTGTCGCG
>JAZUIL010000073.1:0-10705 GCA_045642245.1 Bacteroidales bacterium | reverse complement strand
GCATTCTGGTTGGTGTTGGTTACGAGGCCACCAGCCATCAATGGCAGGGTAGCGGTAGCGGTAAACGCCAAAAGTAGATTTTTCTTCATAATTTTTAAGTACATTATTCAATGCAAAGTTCAGTTAAATCTTGCATTTCTATTTGCGCGGTGCAAAGATAATTGGATTTTTTGAAAGAAAATACGAAAAATGTATGAATTTTGCACAAATTAGACACTCGTGTGCTGCGAATGTGCAAATAAGTGCACAAATCGAACCTGTAGTGTGCATCGATTACTGCAAAAATAAGTATTTCTTATAAAATGTTTGTCTATTTGTTGAAATAATCTTATATTTGCAGCGTGTGAATTATAAATAATGTCTTATGAGAAATCGTATTCTGTTTACAATACTGACTCTTGCACTGTTTTCTGTCCAGGCTCAGACCCCGGAGAAGCGTGCAGAAGTGACTCTTCAAACCACAAAAGGGAAGATTGTCCTGGCACTATATAATCAGACGCCTCTGCATCGTGATAACTTCCTGAAGAAGGTCAGTGAAGGCTATTATGATGGTGTTCTTTTCCATCGTATTATCGAGACGTTCATGATCCAGGCAGGTGATTCTGCCAGTCGCTCAGTATCCGCTGCTGATTATTTCCCTTCGGAGAAAGAGGATAATACTCGTATCCCTGCAGAGCTTCATTTCCCTGAACTATTTCATCGAAGAGGCGTATTAGCAGCAGCTCGTGAGGGTGATGAGGTCAATCCGGAACGTGCCAGCTCGAATAGCCAGTTCTATATCGTGTGGGGAAAGTATTTCGGTCCTAAGGAGATGCGAGAAATGCAGGAGAAGGTCAATGAGCGTGAAGATTCTACACGCCGTGTGACTTTCACGAAGGAAATAATCGACGCATACGAGATCGATGGCGGTACTCCGCATCTTGACGGCAATTATACGGTCTTTGGAGAGGTGATCAAAGGTCTTGACGTGGTAGGAAACATTCAGGCGGTCAAGACAGATAGCCTCGACCGCCCGATTAAGGATGTCAGAATCAAGAAAGCATTTATTTCAGTTCCACTTCCTTCATCGTTGTAGTAAAAGGAAGGATTTTTTCACCGAATTCCTTATGGAAGCTTGCATCGGCAGCACGTCCGATTTCGAGCTTCCATTTTTTTAGTTTCTGTAGGTCTTCAAATTCTCCCATGACAGAGTAGCCGATCAGGTTATCCCCGATATCGGTGAGCAATCGCACAAATCGTACATTGGTCATGAGTCCTCCTTGCTGGATAGCAGGAAGATAACTGTCGCGCATGTAAGTGAGAAACTTACTGAGCAGATGCTCGCTCTCTACGTGGAAAGAGGTATTGTAGATAAACATAGGGGAATATTATTCAAACTCAACAGTACGTGACTGATCAGGATTCACTGTGATCTTGACATTCACCACGTCGCCAGGAAGCAGTTCCTCTACATTTTCTGGCCACTCGATGAAGCAGAGTGCCGATGACTCCATATAGTCCTCGAAGCCGAAGTCGAGCGCCTCTTCGATTTTCTGAATGCGATAGCAGTCGAAGTGGTAAATCAGCTCAGCGGTGGTCTCACTACGATACTCATTGACAATGGCAAAGGTAGGAGAATTGACTTCGTCCTCTACACCAAGAGCCTCACACAGCGCTTTGATGAAGGTGGTCTTACCTGCACCCATTTCGCCACGGAAAGCGTATACGGTACGATCGTCCATAGCTGCAATGAAATCATGTGCAGCGGTTGGAAGTGCCTCTATATTTGGAATATTGATGATCATATTGATTTATATTGTCTGTTTTACCTGCTAATAGTTGCGAGGACCAAAGATAGCTGTTCCTACGCGTACCATGTTCGAACCTTCTTCGATAGCGATAGGGTAGTCTTCACTCATGCCGAAACTCAGAGTAGCAAAGTCTTCTGCCGAGATACCCTGTGCGGCCAAAGGACCATTGATAAGTGTGCGATGGCAAGTTGTGATCTTGCGGAATTCTTCGCGCCATTGCTCTGGATCGTCGACAAACGATGCCATACCCATCAAACCACACATCCGGATATGAGGCCATCGTTTGGCTATCTCATTATTATTGAGCAATGTGATCAGTTCGGCAGGAGAGAAGCCCGATTTGGTTTCTTCCTGAGCCACATGGAGCTGGAGCAATACAGGAATACGTCCGTCGGACAGAAGTGGATTGTCAGCAAAGCGCTGCTTACGCTCCTCGGCAAAACGGATCGCCTGTTTCTCCACTTCATCGAGCAGTTTTTCTGTGTCGATGGAATGGATCAGCGATACTACAGGAGCCAGATACTTTACTTTGTTGGTTTGCAGATGGCCGATGAAGTGCCATTCGATGTCTTTAGGGAGCGCTTCGACTTTCATCTTAAGTTCGTTCTCTCGGCTCTCTCCAAAAACACGCTGACCTGCATCGTAAGCCTCCTGCACGTCCTCCACTGGGTGGTATTTCGAGACGGCTACCAGCTTTACTCCTTCAGGAATCGTGGCTTTAACCTTGATCAGATTCTCTGCTACCATTCTATTATTCTTTAACTTCCTTCACCTGAAGGCCGTATACATCCATCAGTGTAGTTTCAGAGATGGTGTTGACCTCCCAGTCACTCATCGTACCCTTCATGCCTTCCTGTAGGTTCTTGAGAGCCATCTGGAAGTCCTTGGCCTGTACGAGCATGGTGCTGGCAGACTTCTTCTCTACGCCGCTCTTCTCATCGAGTGTAATGAACATCACCTTACAGCGATACCACTTGTCTCCATCAGGATCTGCAAAGAGTTCTGAGATACGCTCCTTCTTGACATGAGTCACCTCAAACTCGCCAGAGATGAATGGAGTCATCTCCTCGATGATGCGGTTCTCAGCCTCGGTGAATGACATTGCGTCTACGAGATATGCTTCTGTTACTTTCTTCTGAGTGCCGGTTTCAAGGGTCTTCTCAAACTTTACCTTGCACTCATACCAGTTGTTCATTGCCATAATTTAAGTCTTGTTTTTGTTTTAAGCGGCGCAAAGATACATATTATATTTTATAACGCCAAACAAAGTAACTGTTTTTTATTCAGTTTTTGTCAACGTACGTCTGATGGCATTGGCCCATCCTTCTTTCATTTTCTTGATTCTCTCTGTGTCTGAGGTCGGTTCGAAGACATGATCAATGGCCCATTGCTGCTTGATCTCGTCAATGTCCTTCCAGAAGCCGACGGCCAGGCCTGCCAGATAGGCGGCTCCTTTGGCCGTTGTCTCTACGATGGTAGGACGTACGACTTTCGTACCTAGCACATCGGCTTGTACCTGCAGCAGATAGTTATCGCGACTGGCTCCGCCATCTACCTTCAGATCTCCCAAGTCGATACCAGCATCCTTGCGCATGGCATTGACAATGTCCATCGTCTGGAAAGCGATACCTTCATCTGTCGCACGAGCTATATGGCCGAGTGTAGTGCCACGAGTCAAGCCGGTGATCGTACCCTTTGCATCCGGATCCCAGTATGGAGCGCCTAAGCCGGTGAGCGCTGGCACGAAGTAGACACCTCCGTTATCCTCCACGCTTAACGCAAGCTTCTCGATGTCGCGAGACTTCTTGATGACTCCCAATCCGTCGCGAAGCCATTGCACCACACTGCCACCCACGAAGATCGAGCCTTCGAGTGCATAGGTGACCTGATTGCCGATCTTCCACGCGATGGTGGTCAACAGTCGGTTCTGCGAATAAATGGCCTTGTCGCCCGTATTCATCAGCAAGAAGCAACCGGTGCCATAGGTGTTCTTCACCGATCCGGCTTCTGTGCACATCTGACCAAAGAGAGCCGCCTGCTGGTCGCCTGCAATACCGGCAATTGGGATCTGACGATTGACGATCGACGTGTCTGTATATCCGTAGACTTCGCTTGATGCATGAACTTCTGGCATCATGCTGCGAGGGATTCCGAAGATCTCCAACAGTTCATCGTCCCATTCGAGCGTATGTATATTATAAAGGAGTGTGCGGCTGGCATTCGAGACGTCAGTCACATGTTCCTTGCCTTTGGTCAGGTTCCAGATCAGCCAGGTATCCACGGTTCCGAAGCGCAGCTTGCCAGCTTCGGCCTTCTCTCGTGCACCTTCCACATGATCGAGGATCCAGCGGATTTTGCTGGCACTGAAATACGGATTGAGGATCAGGCCTGTCTTCTCACGGATCTTCTGTTCCTGCTGCAGCAGTTCTGGTTCATTACAGAAAGCTGCCGTGCGGCCATCTTGCCAAACAATGGCATTATATATCGGTTCGCTGGTCTCAGCGTCCCACACAAGCGTCGTCTCGCGCTGGTTGGTGATACCTACTGCGGCAATGGCTTCTGTGCTGATGTTGCCATTTACAAGTGCTTCGATGATGGTAGAAGCCTGCGAAGACCATATCTCGCGCGGATTGTGTTCTACCCATCCGGGTTGAGGAAAGATCTGAGGAAACTCCTTTTGTGCCACAGATACGATGTTGCCATCATGGTCAAAGACAATAGTGCGGGAACTTGTCGTACCCTGATCAAGTGCTACGATATACTTTTTCATACGTTGTGTTTGATTATCATGGGGTCATTGGTTTATATGCTGCGGCAAATATAATCATTTTTCGTAAACAATGGTATTTTTGTCTGTAAAAAAGAATCTGAGAAGATCGATGACAAAAGAAAATCATCATCTTCGTCATAATTTGAGACGAAGATGATGACATTTATCATTTAATATTTATGAGCAAAGCGAGTATTATTCGTTCACTTTCTTGCCCGACATCAAGAGATCCACGAGTGGCTTGTCCTTGTAGTCGTTCTTCTCCTGATCCCAGAAGCCGAAGTCAGCATCATAGCACCAGGTTGTCCATGCGATGTTGAACTCATCGAATACCGAAAGCATGTCGCGTGTCCAAGCGTATGCAAGCTCACGATCCACTGGCTCGAATACACCCCACTCACCGCAGAAGAGCTGGAGGTTATACTTAGCAGCTACAGCAATAGCATCGGCCATCTGCTCATGGATGCGCTCACGGTTCCACTCAGAGTTGGTATACTGCTCAATCTCAGCCTTGATGCTGTCAGGAGTAGCAGCGAAATCCTCTGCAGATACGAGTACGCCAGGGTAGTTGACCTTGCCAGAATAGTCGTGGATAGGAGTCCACCAAGCACCGTAGTGGGTGAGTAGCATAGGATTGTAGTAGTGGAAAGAGAGAATGATGTTAGGATCGCCCTCTGGTACGCGGAGGTACTTGAAGGTCTCATGACCCTGCCAACGGTTTGAACCGATGACCAAAGTACGAGTTGGCTCCAACTCACGCAGCGCCTTGTGTACCTTAGCTACGAGCTGGTTCCACTGCTCATGCTCATCAGCAACTGGCTCATTCATAAACTCGTATGCTACCCATGCAGTGCTGTAAGGCTTGAGTACCTCAGAGAGCTGACGCCAGAGGTTGATGAGGCCTTCCTGAGCCTCCTCGCTGGTGAAGAGCGTGTTGCTTGCACCCTCATTGACAGCATTGAAGTAGTGTGCACGGATGATGTGGAGGTCGACGATGGCGCGAAGATTGTGCTGTCGGCACTCGTCGAGGGCCCAAGTCAGGAGCTCCCATGCCTCAGGCAACTTATTACCCTGCTCATCCCAGAACTGCTCCTCGTCGATAGGGATACGTACATGGTCGAAGCCAAGCTCCTCCAAACGAGCGAAGTCGTCGTCCTGAATGTGATTCTTACGAGCCTCACCACGGTCGATGTTGTTCTGTGAAAGCCAGTGGCTGAGGTTAGTACCGCGCTTGATTACGAAAGCGCCTTCGTCCTGTGTCTCTGCAGGCTTAGCCGAGCATGCGCAAAGCATCACGGCAGCAAAGCAAGCAGCAAGAATACTGAAGAAAGTCTTTTTCATTTGATAAGTTTTTGAAAATTTTTTGTTGGATTTATTTGAAAAATTCTATTCAATGCAGATCAGAAAACGCTGCAAAGTTACTATTTTTTTACGATTTTTCCAAAGTATTGGCCAATAACTTATAAAAAAGAGGCTTTTAGAGGGCGATTTGCCAAATTGTATCGTATCTTTGTTCATTTTTCACTAATGTGGTCAAAGTGGTCACGGTCAAAGTGGTCAAAGTTAACATGAAATTACGAAATAAATTGATTTTCGATATATAAGTATTTAAAAATAAATATATTACTTATCTTCTTTAATGCATTTTTTGATTTTGCAAGAAAAGTTTGACCACTTTGACCATGACCACTTTGACCACCATGCAGTTTTTGACCATGGCATCCACAATCGCGTACTGAAAAGAGGATGCCACGGCCAATTCATCCACAATCGCGTACCGAAAAGAGGATGCCTCGATCGATAAAACCTACAAATGATTTCGTTTGGTACCTTCATAGATCAAGAATTGTACCTTATGATTTCATTTGATACCTTCATAAATCAAGAATTATATCTTATAATTTCATTTGATATTTTCCAAAATTTTACACCTTAAATATCAATATCACCACCAGCGCTACAGATTCTTGTAGGAAGGGTGGTGATATCTATGATTTGTTATTTAGGCTTTGTCTCAACCTTATGCTTTTAATTCATTGATCATTCTGAGCATCTCGTCAGTAGCTTTGTTGACTTTCTTCCATCTGGATACAACTGAACCGATGACGAAAGTAAAGAGAATGAAGACGAAGATGGCGTGCTCGAGGTTCTGCATCAGGTCGCTTTTTGTCTCGAAAAACAGGAAAACCAACCAGATAACCAAGCCGATGGCTGCATAGAGCATATTGCTGTTATTTAGGTTCTTCCACTTCGAGATCTGCTCTGCTGTCTCTGTGAGGCTGTCGCTCATCAGGTTCTCGTGGATGTTGAGCTTGTAGTATCGATAGCCGAGGAATCCGCAGAAGATCAGCCAGATCGTGTTGGCGATGGCAAATACGAGGCTACCCTTGCCAAGTACGAAGTGCGAGTAGAGGAACACGCCTGCTGCGGCTGTGATGATCAGCAAGCTGAAGATGCTGGCCGAGCGCTTGACGGTCAAGGTGTCACGATTTGCCTTGATCGTGGCTTCTACCATCTGCTGTGAGATTACTTCGTTATTGGCTGCAAAGTTCTTCAGAACAGCCATCTGAGCCTTCATTACCTCGAAATCGTTGTTGTCGATAATAGTTGTCATAAGTCAATAGTTTTTAATGGGTTAATAATGCTTTAGTTCATTTGTTTGAGTTGTTCCTTGATGCGTACTAGTCGCACGGATACGTTCTTGGCCGAGATGCCTATGATCTGGCCAATCTCCTCGTAGCTGAGGTCTTCGAGCCAGAGCATCACGATGGCACGGTCGAACGGCTGAAGCTTGTGGATGCGGTCGTGTAGCATCTTGATCTGCTTGTTGTCCTCTGAGCTCGACGTGACGCGCATCTCGTCGGCCGTCACCTCTGGCTTGCGCTTCTTCTTCTCGTCCTGCGTGATGCAGGTGTTCATGGCCACTCGCCACACCCAGTTCTTTTCCTCGCAGTTGCCCTTGAAGGTGGCGTAGCCTTTCCAGAGCTTGATCAGCACTTCCTGCATCAGGTCGTTGGCGTCATCAGGATCGTCGGCAAACATGAGGCAGACGGAGTAGATCACCGACTTGTGCTTCTTTACCAGCAAGCTGAATTCCTTTTCGTTCGTATTCATATCGTTTTTTCTTGTTTTTAAGACCCTTTCTGCCTATAAGACCACCGCACTTCGCGGTTTACTACATGAAAAACGAAAAAAATTCAAAAAAATTGAGAAAAAAATAACAGAAGCCTCGAATTATTCAAGTATAATATTTTTGCCACAATCAAAGGAAGAATGTTCATTATGAAAGACATATCCTAACTGATTAGAAATACAGGATGTCTTGCCAATGACTTTATCTACATTATAGTGAGAGTGTCCAAAGATCCAGAAATCTATGCCACTTTGGGAAATATATTCTTGTAACTCTACAATAAAAGCACCATTCGCAAAACTATGTGCAAACTTTGGACATTGCATCTGGAAAGAAGGTACGTGATGAGAGACAACGACCTTATACTTTGCTTCACTTCTTTCAACAGCATCTTTGATGAAAGCAAGGCATCTTTTATGCTCGCGGTTGAAATCTGCAAAAGTGAGTAGTTCTCCGTTGTATAGAATCCTTCGGAAATCGCTGATGACTTGTTCTGTGTAGTAAGCTTCATGGAGTGGGATCTCTGCCCAAAGGGTAGAAACGATGAAATCTATATCCTCTATTCGGATAACAGCATTATAATAACTATGCACATTATGGCGAATCTCCAGGCAGAATCCATCCTGTAAGGTTGTAATATCATAGTATTTGTAGAATTCATGGTTGCCCATACAGCAGATGACCTGCTGATAGTTCTCTGATGCCCAGTCCCAGAAAGGATGTTTGGTATAGTTCTCGTCCCCAAGGTACCCAATATCCCCAGCAAGCACCAGGATCTCACCCGTTACCTTCAATGGATTCTCTTTGAGATATTTCCAGTTGTCTGCAAACTCAAGGTGCAGATCTGAAGCGTATTGAATTTTCATTGTTCGACTACAAAAAGATTATCAAGTTGTTCGAGTAATGCCTCGATGAATTCTTCTTCCTGTCCCATAGCTTTGCTCAGAGAAGAAGCAAGCTCACTCCAGTTCTCTCTTATTGATTCGACAAATTCTTTAATACATCTGACAATAGATGCTGGGGCAGGGACTTCTCCAATAGGCATGATAACCACATTCTTCAATACATCAGAACGATGTTTCTTAATGTCCTTAGTATTAACATGTATGCCATTGGCTTTGTCGTGAAGTAAGTTCAAATAAGCACGTGTCTTGAGAGCGATGAGTGCCGCAGAATCCGCATGGCGAATGCCGTCAGTAAGTCGGCTATGTTCAATGGTAAAATGGTAGAAGTCCTCATCCATGATAATAGCGCTAAGGCTTGAAACATCGTCTCCGATTGGTAATGGTTCAATGACTAATCCTTTGGGTTCACCTAGGATATTAGGATGACGTGATAGTAGCTCGATCATCTCTGGATACCCAGGCTTTCCTTCCACAAAGCGATATAGCTCATATTGAGGAGATTCACTATCTTTTGTTTGATGCTTCTCAGGACGATAGCCCGCCTCTTTGACAAACTTCCAGAATTGCTTGCCATATTCAGCATTCATCTTCTCAATGATGACAATAATATCAATGTCATGGGTGGCACGAGGTTGAACCTCTGTACCTCTCATTGTGATGTCGCAAGCTGTTCCACCTATGATGACATAGTTATCTGAGAATTGCTCAAATGCCTCTCGAAACTTATCTAATCCTTCCATTCTATTTCGTTAATTATGCGTTCTATCTCTCCTTCTACTCGTGCATCCGGATCTTCTTTCAGTGATAGTACGAGAGAGAGTTTATCTACCCATTCCTTGTTCTCTTCTTTTTGCGACACTACGGGATATTTCCATACTTCAATCATGATGCTGCCATCAAACTCATTCATATTATGAAGTGCCTTGTCCTGGACCATTTGCTGAAACTGTTTTTTGCTCATCATAATCATTCTGCATTGGTCGGGATTTAACCAGCTATAGTGGGAGAGAGCGTTAATGCTGCAATTCGTGTAAGGTTCTTCAGACGCTATCGCATCGCAATAGAGTCGTTTCTCTACAGGATCAATAAAATAATCCTGAGCCATGAGCCAAAGATTTTGGCCTTTCGCTAAAAAATGAATGTTTTTACTCTTTTTCCCATTGGAGACTTTTTCACAGAGTCCTAAGTCCTCCAGAAAAGTAAGTCCCAGTGTGATACTTTCGTAAGAGTAGGGAAGTTTATCTTTCATATCTCGTGCAGATAGTCCTTCTAAACTCTCAATCTGTAGATGGTATAATAATGTATATTGAGCCACAGGAGAAAGCCTTTTGGCTGGTCGGGTCTTACGGATTCGCTCATTTGCGAGGAGCATGGGTAAAAAGGCAAATTTGTCGCCCATGACAAAGAAAACATGCTTGTCAATAAACCTTTGTCGCTCATACGAAGGTCTCGAAGTAAGGATAAAGACAACAGGCACCTGAAACACATCGGACAAACGATTGGAAGTTATAGAGCATTCCATAGGTGTCGGTTTGCTTTTCTTTGGTTCAAGAAACATAAGCTTCATGTCAAGGTAGTCGCCATCATAGAAGTTGTATGAAAGCGATTCTCCTATGGTCACTCCTTTGAGTTGTGATTTGGTTAATTGCTGAAGGGTAATGCTTCTTCCTAATATATTCAATTCTTTCATTTGAATAAAATTTGCTTTATTTTAATGTCATATTAAAACGATGCAAAGATAATATAAATTTCTCAGAAATCAATAAATTAGAAAAATTATTTAATGATTAAATACAAATTTTGTTTGTTAAGGCTGTTTTTATCTATAAAACAAATACTTTTTTTTATAAACCATAAAATGCACAGATAAAGAAATGTTTCATTCTTGTCTGTGCATTTTAATTATATTAATTATGTCTTCAAGCCTTATTCCTGCCCATACTCATCCCACGCCTTGATCGCAATATCATCGACACTCATTGAGGTGAATGCATTGATGAAGGCTGAGGCGAGGCGGTCGTTGGTGATGAGAGGGACGTTGAAGTCGATGGCGGCACGGCGGATCTTGTAGCCGTTGGTGAGCTCACCAGAAGAGAGGTTCTTCGGG